>JAYTTG010000213.1:0-25998 GCA_043745175.1 Microbacteriaceae bacterium | reverse complement strand
CGTCGGAGGCACATTGTTTTTCTGAGCTTGCGGCGTAAGCCTGTCGCGGCGAACTTGTTCGAAGGGAGGGGCCGAATGCGCGGTCATGCAGACAAGCTGAACCACCGCGTCGTCGCCCGCGTGCTGGCCCTGGTCGTGGCAGTCGGAACACTCAGCGCTTGCAACAACAGCCCGCAGCCTGACGGCGCTGAAAAGACCAACACGTTGTTTACGGCGTTCTCCGAACGGTCACCCCGCTACCTCGACCCGACGGCTTCGTATTCCAACAACGAAACGCCAATCACCTACCAGGTCTACGAGCCGCTGTACGCCTATCACTACCTGAAACGCCCGTACACGCTGATCCCGAAGATCGCGACCGAGGTGGTCGCGCCGAAATACCTCGACAAAGCCGGCCAGCCATTGCCCGACGACGTGGCGCCCGAGCTGATTGCCGAGAGCGTCTACGACATCCCCATCCGCAAAGGCGTTCAGTTCGCGCCGCACCCCGCGTTCGCGAAAGACGCTGAGGGCCGCTACCGATACCACGACATGAAGCCCGGCGAACTGGCCGACAAGCGCACGCCGTTCGACTTCCCGGTGCACGGCACGCGCGAGCTGGTGGCCGACGATTTTGTCTACGCCCTGAAGCGCCACGCCACGCCGCGAATCCCGGCGCCGATCTACGGCACTTTTGCCGAGTACGTGATCGGCCTGAAGGACTACGGCCCGCTGATTCGTGCCGAGGACAAGAAGCTGCGTGCCAGCCTCGACGAGGCCAGCCTGGACAAGCCCTTCCTCGACTTCCGCCAATTCCCGCTGGCCGGTGCGACGGCGCTCGACAGCCACACGCTGCGCATTCGCATCCACGGCAAGTACCCGCAGTGGAAGTACTGGCTGGCGATGACCTTCATGGCGCCGGTGCCGTGGGAAGCCGACAAGTTCTACGCCCAGCCCGGCATGGCACGCAGCGGGCTGACGCTGAACGTGTGGCCTGTAGGCACCGGGGCTTACATGCTGACCGACTACGTGCAGGACCGCCGCCACGTGCTCAAGCGGAACCCGAACTTTCGCGGCGAGCCGTATCCCTGCGAAGGCATGCCGGGCGAAAAGGAAGCCGGGCTGTTGGCCGACTGCGGCAAGACCATGCCGTTCATCGACACTTTGGTTTTCAATTCTGAGAAGGAATCGGTGCCGCTGAAGGCGAAGTTCGTGCAGGGCTTCCTCGATGTGCCGGAGATCGAACGCACCGAGTTCGGCATTGAGTACGCGCTGGACATGGCCGACTCCGACCGCGTCAACAAGGCGTACACCGAAAAGGGTTTCAAGCTGCCGAGGCTGAGCGACATCTCCAACTGGTACGTCGGCTTCAACTGGCTGGACCCGGTGGTGGGCAAGGGTTCGACACCAGACGAGCAGTTGCGAAATCGCAAACTGCGCCAGGCCTTGAGCATCGCCATCGACTGGGAGGAGTACAGCCGCGTGTTCCCAAAGAAGGGCGGCGAGGTGGCCATGGGCCCACTGCCCGGCGGCCTGATCGGCTCGCGCCATGGCACGCCCGAGGGCATCAACCCGATCACTCACTTGACAGTCAATGGCAAGGCCGTGCGCCGCACGCTGGACGAAGGCAAGAAGCTGCTGGCCGAAGCCGGCTATCCGAACGGGCGTGAAGAAAAAACCGGCCGCCCGCTGGTGCTGAACTACGACTACCAACGCACACCCACCCCCGAGATCAAGGCCGAGCTCGACTGGATGGTCAAGCAGTACGCCAAGCTCGGCGTGCAGCTAGAGATTCGCGCCACCGACTACAACCAGTTCCAGGACAAGATGCGCAAGGGCACGCAGCAGATTTTTTTCTGGGGCTGGCTGGCCGACTACCCCGACCCGGAAAACTACCTGTTCCTGCTGTACGGCCCCAACTCCAAGGCCAAGGCCGACGGTGAGAACACCACCAACTACGAGAACGCGGAATACGACAAGCGCTACAAGCAATTGCAGCTGATGGACGATGGCCCGGCCAAGCAGAAGGTCATCGACGAGATGGTCGCCCTTGTGCAGCAAGACGCCATCTGGTCGTTCGGCTACTTCCCGTTTGCCAGCGGCGCCTACCAACCCTGGGTCTCGAACGGCAAGCCCGGCATCATGGTGCGCGACATGGCGCGCTACTACCGAATCGACCCGGCGCTGCGCGCCAAAAAACAGGCCGAGTGGAACCACCCCACCTGGTGGCCGCCGGTGCTGATCGTGGCGCTGCTGGTGCTGGCGGTGTGGGGGGCACGTCGCAGCTTCCGTCAGCGGGAGCGCATGAACGCCCGCGGCGAAATGCTGGCCTGACGCGACACAAGAAAAACAAGCCACTCCATGCTGAACTACATCTTTCGCCGAATCGTCTACGGCTTCCTGATCTTGCTGGGCGTCAACCTGGCCACCTTCTTCCTGTTCTTCACCATCAACACGCCCGACGACATGGCGCGCCTGAACATCGGCGGCAAGCGCATCAGCGAGGAGCAGATCGTCAAGTGGAAGGCCGAACGCGGCTACAACAAACCGCTGTATTGGAACGATGCGAAGCAGGGCGCCGACCAGCTGACCGAAACCATCTTCTGGGAACGCTCGGTCAGCTTGTTCAAACTCGACTTCGGCCGTGCCGACACCGAGAGCGCGGGCGACATCGGCCACCAGGTCACCACCCGCATGGCGGCCAGCCTGCAACTGGCGTTGCCGCTGTTCGTGTTGCAGGTGATCGCGAGCACCGCATTCGCCTTGCTGCTGGTGTTTTTCAGGAACACGCGAATTGACTTCTGGGGCGTGGTGCTGTGTGTGCTGATGCTGTCGATCAGCAGTCTGTTCTACATCATCGTCGGCCAGTTCTTGTTCTCGCGGATGTTCAAGCTGGTGCCGATCTCGGGCTACGCGGGCGGGTTGGACGCGGTCAAGTTCCTGATCCTGCCGATCGCGCTGTCGCTGCTGGCAAGGCTGGGCGGTGAAGCCCGGCTGTACCGCGCCATGTTCCTCGAGGAAGTCGGCAAGGATTACGTGCGCACCGCCCGCGCCAAGGGCTTGTCCGAGCAGGTGGTGCTGTTCAAGCACGTGTTCAAGAACGCGCTGATTCCCATCATCACCAGCGCCGGTTCGTACTTGCCGTACCTGTTCCTCGGCAGCCTGGTGTTCGAGAGCTTCTTCGGCATCCCGGGGCTCGGCGCGTATGTCATCGACGCCATCAGCGGCCAGGACTTCGCGATCGTGCGCACCATGGTGTTCATCGGCTCGCTGCTCTACATCATCTCGTTCGTGATGATCGACATCGCCTACACCTGGGCCGACCCGCGCGTGCGGCTCAACTGAATCGGACACTCCACGATGGCCCCGAAGTTCGTCTTGCTCTGGACCGACGCAGTGCTGCTGCTGCTGGTTCTTTCGCTGTGCTGGTACGTGTGGCACATCCGGCGCACACCCAATCTGCGCGCCAACTGGCTGAAGGTGCTGGCCGACGCACCGGCACTGTGCTCGGCCGTCGTGATGGCGGCGTTTTTGTTCGTCACCTTGGTCGACAGCGTTCATTTCCGTCGCGCCTTGCCGGCGTCTGCCACGGCCGCTGCGGGATCTGGCGTGGCTTACGACACCCGCACCGAATCGCTGCTCGACGCGCTGCTGATCGGCCTGGTCAAGTCGCGCGAAGCGTCGTATTCGCTGCCGCTGGCCTTCGAGGGCTTCACCAAGGAATCGCGCGAGATCGACGGCCAGAGCGTGCGCATTCATCCGCGCTTGCTGCATGGCGGCGCACTGTTGAAAGACCCCGCATCCGATTGGTTGCCCGACTTGTGGATGCGTGCTGCGCTCGGACTGGCCGCAGGGTTGATTGTTGCGGCGCTGGCATTTGTGTTGACCGCGCTGGCGCACGGGCGGTCGCAGCGCATCGGATCGATGCAGGCGCTGGGCCGCATTCTTCGCAACGACACCGCCTTGCCGCTGCGGGCCGCCCTGCTGACCTTCACTGTGTTGTGCGCGCTGGTCTCCATGGCGGCCGGAGTCGGCACCCAGTACCACGTGCTGGGCACCGACCGCACCGGCAACGACGTGCTGTACCAGGCACTGAAGAGCATCCGCACCGCCTTCGTCATCGGCACTCTGGCCACGCTGGCAACGCTGCCGTTCGCGGTGGTGCTGGGCGTGATGGCGGGTTACTTCAAGGGCTGGGTCGACGAAGTGATCCAGTACCTGTACACCACGCTGTCGTCGGTGCCGAATGTGTTGCTGATCGCCGCCTGCGTGCTGATGGTTCAGGTGTTCATCGACAAGAACCCAAACTTCTTCGAGACCGGTGCCGAGCGCTCCGACCTGCGCATTTTTCTGCTGTGCGTGATCCTCGGGCTCACCGGCTGGGCCAGCTTGTGCAGGCTGCTGCGCGCCGAAACCATGAAGCTGCGCGAGCTCGAGTACGTGCAGGCGGCCACGGCGTTCGGCGTCAGTCACTGGCGCATCATGTCGCGCCACATCATGCCCAACGTGATGCACCTGGTGCTCATCACCACCGTGCTCGAATTTTCGGGCCTGATCCTTTACGAAGCGGTGCTGTCGTATGTCGGCGTGGGCGTCGATCCGTCAATGAACAGCTTCGGCGGCATGATCAACTTGGCGCGCAGCGAGATGTCGCGCGACCCCATCGTGTGGTGGAGCTTCGCGGCCGCGTTTGCTTTCATGGTCACGCTGGTGCTGGCCGCAAACCTGTTCGCCGACGGCGTGCGCGATGCCTTCGATCCACGCTCGCGCGTGTTCCGTCCGCGCCGCGTCGCCGCAGCGAAGGCTGCGTCGTCCGTCCGCTGAACGACTTTCCTGACTGTCCATGCTGAACATCTCCGATCTGAAAGTCGCCCTCGACAGCGACGCCGGCCTGGTCAAGGCCATCGACGGACTGTCGCTGTGCATTCGGCGGGGTGAAACCTTTGCGCTGGTCGGCGAGTCGGGCTGCGGCAAAAGCATGACCGCGCTCGCGCTGATGCGCCTGCTGCCCGAGAACGGCCGTGTCACCGAGGGGCGGCTGGACCTTGACGGGCAAGAGGTTTTCTCGCTGCCCGAGTCGCGCATGCGCGGCATTCGCGGCGCCAAGATCGGCATGATTTTTCAGGAGCCGTCGACCAGCCTGAACCCTGTCATGCGGGTGGGCGACCAGATCGTCGAAGCGATCGAGGCGCACACGCCGCTGCGCGGTGCGGCGGCGCGCGCACGTGCCATCGAGTGGCTGGGCAAGGTCGGCATTCCCGAGCCCGAGCGGCGCATCGATGAATACCCGTTTCGTTTGAGCGGCGGCCAAAAGCAGCGCGTGATGATCGCGATGACGCTCGCCGCCGAGCCCGATTTCCTGGTCGCCGACGAGCCGACGACGGCGCTCGATGTCACCATCCAGGCGCAGATCCTCGACCTGTTGCGTGATCTGCAAAAAGAGCAGGGCATGGGCCTGCTGCTGATCACCCACGACCTGGCGGTGGTCTCGGGCATGGCGCACCGCGTGGCGTTGATGTACGCCGGGCAGATCATCGAAGTGGCCACCGCCGACGAATTCTTCTCGTCGCCCAAGCATCCGTATGCGCGCCTGCTGCTGCGCGCCTTGCCCGACACCGGCAAGCGCGGCGGCAGCCTGGCCGCCATCCCGGGCACGGTGCCGCCGCTGTGGCAGGAGTTCACCGCGTGTCGTTTTGAGCCGCGCTGTGATCGGGCCTTTGCCATGTGCCGTCAGAGCGAGCCGCCGTTAGAGGCGCTTTCGACAGCCGCGAATGACGAGGGCGCACGCAGCGTGCGCTGCTTCCTGTACAAGAACGGCGCCGAGCCGGCTGCGGCCAGCGCCGACGTCGAGCCGCTGAGCTTCAGCGCGCCGCGCGCCAAGATCGCCGGCGATGGCCCACTGCTCGACGTTCAAAACCTCAGCGTTCGGTTTCCAATTCGCAGCGGTCTGCTGCAACGCGCGCACGGCAGCTTCACAGCGGTCGACAACGTGTCGTTCGTCATCCGCGCCGGCGAGACGCTGGCCCTGGTGGGCGAGTCGGGCTGTGGCAAAACCACCACCGGCAAGGCGATCGTGCAATTGCTGCGCGGCCAGGCCGTCATTGAAGGCACAGCCCAGTTCAAAGGACAGGACTTGTTCAGCCTGACCGGCGATGCGCTGCGCGAGGCGCGCCGCAACATCCAGATCATTTTTCAGGATCCGTTCGCCTCGCTCAACCCGCGAATGCGCGTGTTCGATGTGCTGGAAGAGGGCCTGCTCGCGCTGCGCCCCGATCTCGACGCCTCCGCTCGCCGAAAAAACCTGGAGAGCCTGGTCGACCAGGTCGGGCTGCGACGCGACGCGCTGGAGCGCTATCCGCACGAGTTCTCCGGCGGCCAGCGGCAGCGCATCGGGATTGCGCGGGCCCTTGCGCTTCGTCCGCAACTCATCGTCTGCGACGAGCCGGTTTCGGCGCTTGATGTCTCGGTGCAGGCGCAGGTCGTCAACCTGCTCGAAGACCTGCAGCATGAGTTCGGAGTCGCCTTCGTCTTCATCGCGCACGACCTGTCTGTCGTGCGCCACATCGCCGATCGCGTTGCGGTGATGTACCTCGGTAAAATCATGGAGATCGCCGACCGCGACACGCTCTACTCCGAGCCGCTGCATCCCTACACCCACGCACTGATGTCGGCAGTTCCGGTGCCTGATCCGCGCAAGGAACGGCGTCGCGAGCGAATCCTGCTCACCGGCGATCTTCCGAGCCCAAGCAATCCGCCTACCGGCTGTGTTTTCCATACTCGATGCCAGAAATTCCGCGAAGAGCTCACCGATACACAGCGGGACCGGTGTCGCACCGAACTTCCTGTGCTCACCGAGAAGACGCCTGGCCACGAGGTTTACTGTCATTTCCCAGCGCCGCGCGCCGGCTTGACAGATCTCCTGAAGACTGGTGTCACGACCTAGCGCTCGGCTCGCTCGACAGTTGGGCGTCAGGGTTTTCTTGTTGCGATCGACGTGAGAGCGGTGCAGCGGAGGGGTGTGCCCCGGCTGAGGCCACCCGGTCGAAATTTGTGGAATTAGACAGAGGCGGAGACCGCGCTGCTTCGATGGTCGGCCCTCATTCGACCAGTTCACTCTTTGAGACACCTCAAATTCGCAACATTACTGTGAAATCCACAGTCTGCGCACAATAAATCTCCCTGCGGCGCAACAATTTGTTTGGACTGTTACCACTGTGTAACGTTTGGCTCTACAGTTTGGCGAGGGGGGCACCTCCTACTTAGTGTTCTTCTAACTAGCGCGGCAGCACGCGAGAATCAGTGCTGTTGTCTGCTCATCTTGCACAGGAGGAAAATTGAAAATCAGAGGAAGAGTGGCGCGTAATGCGATCGCCGTCGTCGCCATCGCCGGCGCCACGGCAGTTGTACTCGCCGGGTGCACAACATCCGGTACGCCAACCCCCACCACAGCTAAGGGTGGAACCGTCACGGTCGCCACCGTGAACGACTTCACCTCGTTCAACTACAACACCCCAGACGCAAACCTCGACACCAATGGGTTTGTCTCGTACATGACGACCGGGGGTTTTTACACGGTTGATCCCAAGTTCAAGGTCGTCTACGACGAGTCCTTCGGCAAGCTCGAAAAGACCAAGGACAGCCCGCTCACGGTCAAGTACACGCTCAAGAAGGGCCTCAAGTGGTCCGACGGCAAGCCGATCACCGCAGATGACATGGTTCTCGCCTGGGCTACCGGCACTGGGTACTACGACAACGGCACGCTCGATGATGCGGGCAAGGTAACCTCTGGCACCAACTACTTCTCCACCGCCGGAAGCACGGTGGCTCTGAATGGGCCCTCCTTCCCGGTCATCAGCTCAGACAACCTCTCGATGACGATGACGTACTCGAGCCCCTATGTCGACTATGCGATCTTCTCTCCGATCGGACAACCGGCCCACGTTGTGGCAGAAAAGGCCGGACTCAAGAGCGCAGCCGATCTCACGGCGCTGCTGAAGAAACTGCCAAAGGGTGACCCGGCGAAGCCGGCACCGGCCGACCCGACGCTGGCAAAAGCCGCCGCTTTTGTGAACACCGGTTACGACGTGACCGCGATGCCGACCGACAAGTCGCTGTTGGTCTCGAGTGGGCCGATGGTGGTATCCGACTTTGTTCCTACCCAGTCGCTCACGCTCGTGAAGAACAAGTTCTACACCGGCGCGCATGAGTCGAAGGTCGACAAGATCGTGCTCCGGAACATTCCGGACGCGAACGCCCAGATCTCCGCCCTCTCCAACGGCGAGGTCGACGTGATCAATCCCCAGGCGTCGGCGGACACGCTCAAGGCGCTCAAGGCGACAAGCGCAAAGGTGCTCGTCGGGGCCCAGGCCTCGTATGACCATCTCGACCTCACCTTCAACTCCCCGGTCTTCACCGACCTGAAGGTGCGCCAGGCATTCCTCAAAACCATTCCGCGCCAGCAGATTCTCGACGCGATCGTGACCCCGGTGGACCCGAAGGCGAAGATCCTCGATTCCCAGCAGTTCCTGCCGGCGGTGCCTGCCTACGCAGCTTCGGTCAAGGGGAACGGCGCATCGGACTACGCCAAGGTCGACATCGACGGAGCGAAGGCCCTTCTGGCCGGAGCGACACCGACAGTCAAGCTGATGTACAACACCAAGAACCCCAACCGGATCGACGAGTTCCAAGCAATCCAGGCCTCGGCTACGAAGGCCGGCTTCAAGATCGTGGACGCAGGAAGTCCCGACTGGAGCAAGAAGTTGGGCGATGGTACCTATGACGCCGTACTCTTCGGCTGGATCAACCCGGGCTACGGCTATGCCGGCGTTCCGCAGATCTGGTCGACCAGCGGAGGCGGAAATTACAACGGCTACAAGGGCACGGACAAGCTCGCGCTGTCCACCCAGTCTCTGCTCGACCCGACCAAGATCACCACGATCCTGCAGAAGATGGATAAGCAGGCGTACACCGACGCTTACGGGCTCCCGCTCTTTCAGGCTCCGGGTATCACGGGCGTCACCAGCCGCGTCACCGGCGTAGACACCTACTTCGCCGGTCAGACCGGCCCATTCTGGAACTTCTGGGAGTGGACCGTCAAGGGCAAGTAATTTCGACGCTATGACCTCGATCCGCACCGCGGTTTATTCGACCGCTGGATCGGGGTCATAGCTGTGTCGGCATCGGGCAGAATTGCTCGGTGCCGCCCAAAGCGTATTTTTGTGCCCTCACGCCCATAAGGCGGAGGGCACGGTAAATTAGCAGTGTCAGAGTCGCGACGGAGCGACTCGCACGGCGAACCGAGCAAACAAGGAAGCCATCGATGGTGAGCTTTATCCTCAGGCGAATATTCGTCTCGGTCCTCATTCTTCTCGCAGCATCGTTCATCATGTACATGTTGACGGCCTACTCTTCAGACCCGCTCGCAGATCTTCGGTCATCTCAATCGCTCAATAAAGAGAGGCTGATCCAGGCACTGACCCAGAGCCTTCAGCTCAATGTTCCACCGCCGCTTCGCTGGTTCCTCTGGCTGGGCGGTGCCGCCAAGTGCCTAGTTCCATTCGCTAACGCGTGCGACCTCGGCTCGACGATCTCCAACGCGCAGGTGACGGACATTCTGCCGCGGGCGATGCAGTCAACGATCCAATTGGTCACGGGCGCGCTGGTGCTCGCGATTGTGCTGGGGCTCGCGCTGGGCATCATCACTGCCCTGCGCCAGTACAGCGGCCTCGACAACGTGATTACCTTCACCAGCTTCTTCCTCTTTTCGCTTCCCTCCTTCCTCGTGGCCGTGCTGCTCAAAGAGTTTTTTGCCATTGGATTCAACAACTTCCTTGAAAAACCCATCATCGCGATACCGCTCATTATCGCGATAGCGGTGATTTTGGGGTTGATAATCCAGTCGATTATCGGCGGTGACGGGCGACGGCGGTCGATCGTCGGAGGACTGACGGCGGTTGTCTCCGCCATCGTGCTCTACTTCATTTCGCTGTCGGGTTGGTTACTTCACCCGGGGCTTGGTCCGGTGGCAATCCTGCTGCTATCCGTCGGTATTGCCGTGGGTCTGACGGCACTGATTGCGGGACTGCGTAATCGCCGGGCTCTCATCTCCGGTCTGATCGTCGTGGTTCTGGCCCTGATCGCCTACTTTGCTCTTCAGGGGCTGTTCAATATCTCGTCGGCCGCCACGCTCGTCATCTTGGCTCTCGTCACCGTCGTTGTTGGTCTCGTCGTGGGATTCCTGATGGGCGGGTACGACCGCTCACAGTCGATGAGAGTGGCGTCGATCACGGCACTGCTCTCCGGTGGGCTTGTGTTGCTCGACCGCTTCATGCAGTCGTGGCCCACCTACTTCAGCGAGGTCAACGGAAGGCCGATCGCTACGGTTGGTTACCAGACACCGAACCTCGGAGGGGATGTCTGGGTGTCGGGAATCGATTCGTTCACCCATTTCCTGCTTCCTACCGTCGCGCTGTTACTGATTTCCTTCGCGAGCTATACCCGCTACGCCCGCGCTGGAATGCTCGAGACGATGGGCCAGGACTACGTGCGCACGGCTCGGGCGAAGGGACTGCCTGAGCGCACCGTCGTCATTCGTCACGCCTTCCGCAACATGCTCATCCCGATCACCACTCTCGTTGCCTTTGACGTCGGCGCTCTGCTCGGAGGGGCCATTATCACCGAGGCGATCTTTGGTATCCCGGGGATGGGCCAGCTCTTCTTCGCGGGGCTTGGCCGGGGCGACCTCAACCCGGTGATGGGCTACTTCATCGTGATCGCTGGCATGGCGATCCTGTTCAATTTCCTCGCCGATCTGGCCTACGCGGCCCTCGACCCGAGAGTGAGAGTGCGCTGATGTCCCAGGACAGTTCGTCGATGCTTGCCGCTGAGGCGATCCTTTCCGAGCAGAAGCCGCCGGAGAGCCAGGGGCGCCTGATCTTCCGACGCTTTCTGCGCAACAAGGTCGCGGTCGGCTCAATCATCATCGTCCTGGGGATTATCGTCTACGCGATCTCCGCGATCGGGCTCGGTCCCATTCCGGGCTGGTGGAAGTACACGTACACCGATCTGAATATCCAGGTAAACGGAGGAAATCCGACTCTCTCGGTAGTGCCGCAGTGGCTCGGCGGTAAGGGCATCAGCGCGGGCGAGCATCCGTGGGGACAGGATCGCATCGGCAAGGATTATTTCGCCATGACGATGCGTGGCGTGCAAAACTCGGTGCTGGTTATGCTGGTCATTGGCCTGCTTGCGACAGCGATCGGTGTATTTGTTGGCGCGATCGCCGGGTACTACCGCGGTAAGACCGATGCGATCCTCATGCGCATCACCGATGTTTTCATTGTGATCCCCGCGCTCGTGATCGGCTCGGTGGTTGGTCATGCGGTCGGCGGATTCGGAGCGCCGACGCTGGCAATAATGCTCGGCTTTTTCACCTGGATGGGCATCGCCCGGCTGGTGCGCGGCGAATTCCTGTCGCTGCGGGAGCGGGAATTCGTGGAGGCGGCCCGTGTTGCGGGCGCGTCAGATGCTCGAATTATCTTCCGCCATATCCTTCCTAATGCTCTCGGGGTCGTAATCGTGAGCGCGACGTTGATCATGGCCTCGGCGATCCTGCTCGAGACGGCACTGAGCTATCTAGGGTTCGGTATCCGCTCTCCCGACGTGTCTCTCGGCAACCTCATTTCCAGCAACCAGAGTGCGTTCCAGACTCGTCCCTGGCTGTTTTGGTGGCCGGCGCTGTTCATCGTTTCGCTTGCCCTGTTGGTGAACTTTGTCGGCGACGGCCTGCGCGATGCCTTTGACCCGCGTCATCGCCGTTTTTCGATTCGTCGCATGAGGGAGGAGCGCCCCAGCCTCGCGGAAGACGAGCAGGTTCGGGCGGGAGACACCGAAGGTCTCTCCGGACCCGGACAGAAATGATTCGCGTCACCTCTTCACCGACCCGTCTATCCGGCGATGAGAAGTGCCGGAATCGATGCGGCGAGCAGTATCGCGAGCGCGCTAATCATCCACCAGTGAGAACGCACCGTGACGGTCACCGTGTCGGCGATCCCCGCCTCGATCAAACCCGACGTTTGCAGCAACTCCCAGTGGGAGCGCACGAGACTCGCGGCCGCACCCGATTCGCTCGTCACCAAATCTCCCGGACGGACTGTGCTACTGGAGTGCGGCGAAACGCGACGAATCTCGCGTTCGGCGAGGGCCGCGCTGCGGTAGCCGAAGGAGCGACCGGGCGAGGGAGCGATCCACACCTCGAATTTGCGACCAGGAGTGAACAGGGTGAGGGCGAACCTCGTGTCGATATTGACCAGAGCGGTCCACGGTATGTGAATGTTGCGCAGTGGATTCGTCACTTCGATGCCGTCATCCTTGATCACAAGGGTGGGGCGCCACAACCCCTCCCAGACGAGCAGGTTTACGAACGCCAGTGGCACAAGATAGGCGAGTTGGCTCGACCGGTCGATCATGAAGAGCGAGACTCCTATCACCGCCGATACGGCCCAAATGCCGATCGCCAGCACCTGGTTGAATCGAGAATTCACGGTTTCGTGTTCAGGACCGGGCAGCGGGGGCATGCGTCAATAGTCTCAGGTCCCGATCACTCCACGCACGGCCATTCCACGCTCTTCCAGTTGGCCAGTCCAGACTCCTTGTCCATCCGAAAGGCACCGTAATGACAACAGCCCCTGCGACGAACTCGTCGGCAACGCCCGCCGACTCCGGTGCGCGCACTCCCGTTCTCGAGGTGACCGATCTCAATGTCGACTTCGGCGTCGATAACGAGTGGGTACCCGCAGCGCGCCACATGAACTACCGCATCTTGCCAGGCGAGGTGCTTGCCCTGGTCGGCGAGTCAGGTTCGGGCAAGAGCGCGAGCTCCATGGCACTGCTCGACCTGCTGCCTTCCAACAGCCGGATCCGCGGCAGCATCAAGCTCAACGGCGAGGAGATCACCGGTATTCGCGCCCCGCAGATGCGGCGTATTCGCGGGGGCGAGATCGCTGTCATCTTCCAGGAGCCGATGACCGCACTCAACCCGGTCTATACAATCGGCGCGCAGATCATCGAGACGCTGCGCGTGCACTACGGCATCGCGCCGTCCGAGGCGAAGAAGCGAGCACTTGAGCTGCTCACAATGGTCGAGTTGCCCGATCCTCTCAAGTCATTTAACTCCTACCCCCATCAGCTCTCGGGTGGCCAGCGCCAGCGTGCTATGATCGCGCAGTCGATCTCTTGCGACCCGACGCTGCTCATTGCCGATGAGCCGACCACCGCGCTCGACGTGACCGTGCAGGCTGAAATTCTCGACCTCCTGCGCTCGCTCCGTGACCGACTCGACAGCGCCATCCTGCTCATCACTCACGACATGGGTGTGGTCGCAGACCTCGCGGACTACATCGCTGTCATGAAGGACGGCGTGATCGTGGAGACCGGCACCGCACTGGAGATCTTCGCTAATCCGCAACATCCGTACACCAAGGCACTGTTGGCTGCCGTGCCGCACCTCGGACAGCGCGAAGGCGCCGAGATCGACACGACCGCCGCCATCGCTACGGATGTCGGAGATGACGCGGCGCTCAAGCAGCGCATCGAGATCAACGAACGTCTTGCAGAGGAGTCGCGGATCACCGCGGCGAAAGACAGTCGGCCGGTAGTACTCGACTTTGACGACGTGGTGATCGAATACCCGAAGCACGGGCGCGTATCTGCCTTTCGCGCGGTGGACCACGTGAGCCTGCAGGTGCACGCCGGTGAGGTCCTTGGCTTGGTGGGGGAGTCCGGATCGGGAAAGACCACTCTCGGCCGCGCTGCCATCGGACTCCTTCCGATCACCGAGGGGAAACTGACCGTCGTCGGCCAAAACATCTCGAAGGCCGGTCGCGACGATATCCGCCGGTTGCACAAGCAGGCCGGAATCGTGTTCCAGGATCCAGCCTCCTCCCTCAATCCGCGCATGCCTGTCGGCGAGAGCATCGGTGAGCCGCTATTGCTGGCAAAAAAGATGAAGGGCCAGGCGCTCTTCACCGAGGTCGAGCGTCTGCTCGACAGCGTCGAGCTTCCGCGTGCCTACCGCGGCCGTTTTCCGCATGAACTCTCGGGTGGTCAAAAGCAACGCGTCGGTATCGCCCGCGCCATCGCGCTGAAACCCCAGTTGTTGATCGCCGACGAGCCGACCAGTGCGCTCGACGTGTCGGTGCAGGCGCGGGTTCTCGAGCTGCTTCAGAATCTTCAACAGGAAATGCAGTTCGCATGTCTTTTCATCACTCACGATCTCGCAGTGATCGACGTGCTCGCGAATCGTATTGCGGTCATGCATCAGGGCAAGATTGTGGAGGTGGGAACCCGCGACGAAATCCTCCGCAATCCGAAGGCGCCGTACACCCAGCGACTGCTGGCTGCGGTGCCGCTTCCCGACCCCGTCCTGCAGCGCGAGCGTCGTGAGACGCGTCGCGAGCTGCTGCGTTTGGGCTCCTCCGAGTAGCGCCAGCGACGCCTCGCTGTGCGCCGTGAGGCCCTCCAGCCTCGCCGTTACCGCTCGCACCGAGCCTGCTGAGGAATGTCTGGGCCAGGTCGGCGGTTGACTACCATGTGGTCAGGCTGCGACCCCTGCACCAAGGAGCCTGCACAGGGTAGACTTCACAGTGCGGAGCACCACTGACGTGATTCTGCCGTCACGATCGTACCCGAATGCGGTTCTTCCGCACGGTGGTTCTGTTGCTGGCCTCCCTCCTTCTCGAGACAAATCTGGACGTATACCTATGGCAATCGCCACCCGTAATGACCTGCGCAACGTAGCGATCGTCGCTCACGTCGACCATGGCAAGACCACGCTTGTCGATGCCATGCTGCGCCAGACCAACTCCTTCGCAGCGCACGCGCATCTCGAAGAACGTGCAATGGACTCGAACGATCTCGAGCGCGAAAAGGGCATCACAATCCTCGCGAAGAACACCGCGGTCTCTTACTCCGGCGTCCACGCCACCGACGGCCCGATCACTATCAACGTGATCGACACCCCCGGCCACGCCGACTTCGGTGGTGAGGTTGAACGCGGCCTCAGCATGGTCGACGGTGTGGTGCTTCTCGTCGACGCGAGCGAGGGCCCGCTGCCGCAGACCAGGTTCGTGCTGCGCAAAGCGCTCGAGTCGAACCTCCCCGTCATCCTGCTGGTGAACAAGACGGACCGTCCGGATGCCCGGATTGATGAGGTCGTTACCGAGAGCCAGGACCTTCTCCTCGGCCTGGCCAGCGACATGTCAGACGACTATCCCGACCTCGACCTCGACGCGATCCTCAACGTGCCGATCGTCTACGCCTCCGGTCGCAACGGGGCCGCCAGCTGGAACAAGCCCGAGAATGGCACGCTGCCCGACAACGAGAACCTCGAGCCGCTGTTCGACGCGATCCTTCAGCACATCCCGGCACCGCGATACGACGATGAGCACCCGCTTCAGGCGCATGTCACCAACCTCGACGCTTCCCCGTTCCTTGGTCGCCTTGCCCTGCTGCGTGTCTTCAACGGCACCATTAAGAAGGGCCAGACCGTCGCCTGGGTCAAGCACGACGGATCTGTGCACAACGTCAAGGTCACCGAGCTGCTCATCACGCGCGCCCTCGACCGTTTCCCGACCGAATCCGCGGGGCCCGGGGACATTGTCGCCGTCGCCGGCTTCGAGGACATCACGATCGGTGAGACGCTCGCCGATCCCAACGACGTACGCCCGCTGCCCACCATCACGGTCGACGACCCGGCCATCTCGATGACCATCGGCACTAACACCGGCCCCATGATCGGCAAGGTCAAGGGCCACAAACTCACCTCCCGAATGGTGAAGGACCGCCTCGACCGCGAGCTGGTCGGTAACGTGTCGATCAAACTAGTCGACATCGGACGCCCGGATGCCTGGGAAGTGCAGGGTCGTGGCGAACTTGCGCTCGCCATCCTCGTCGAGCAGATGCGACGCGAAGGCTTCGAGCTCACCGTCGGCAAGCCGCAGGTGGTCGTCAAGCGGGTCGACGGCAAGATCCACGAGCCCTTCGAGCACCTCACCACGGATGCCCCGGAGGAGTACCTCGGCGCCATCACGCAGCTCCTCGCCTCACGCAAGGGGCGCATGGAAGGCATGTCGAACCATGGAACCGGCTGGGTTCGCATGGAGTTCGTCGTGCCGTCTCGCGGACTGATCGGCTTCCGCACCGAATTCCTCACCATCACCCGCGGATCGGGCATCGCCAATGCCGTGTCGCACGGCTATGAGCAGTGGGCCGGCGAGATCACCACTCGCGTCAACGGCTCGATCGTGGCCGACCGCGCCGGTGTCGCCACCCCGTTCGCCATGGTGGCCCTTCAGGAGCGCATGTCGTTCTTCGTCGAGCCGACCCAGGAGGTCTACGAGGGCATGGTCGTCGGTGAGAATTCGCGGGCCGACGACATGGATGTGAACATCACCAAGGAAAAGCAACTGACCAACATGAGACAGTCCACCTCGGACACGTTCGAGCGGATGACCCCGTCGCGCAAGCTCACGCTCGAAGAGTGCCTCGAGTTCGCCCGCGAAGACGAGTGCGTCGAAGTGACTCCGGAATTCGTGCGTATCCGCAAGGTCGAGCTCGCTGCCGGTGACCGCGCCCGCCGCGTGTCGCGCCTGAAGAAGCAGAACGCGTAACTGCACTTGGGTGGGACATGTCCCCGGCCTTAGGCTGGGGGCATGTCTCACCTGGTCAAGCGCATCACCGTTCCCGTCGCCCTCGCGATCGCACTGCTGGCGGGCCCGGCGCTTGCCGGATGCTCGGTGCAGAACCTCGTTCACAATGTCACCGGGGGCAAAGTAGACGTTCCGGGCAAAAGCGTGCCGAAGGATTTTCCGGGCGAGGTGCCGCTTGCCTCCGGCGAGGTGCTTTCCGGTGCAGGAGTGGGAGACGCGAAATCGAAGATCTGGAACGTGAGCGTGCGCGCCAAGGGCAGCACCGCGATCGATGAGGTGCTGACGACGCTCACCTCCGCGGGCTTCAACTGCAAGACGCTCACCGCGACCACGGCGGACGGTGGCGCACTCGTCGGCGATAAGGGCAACCTCAACGTTGCCGTCGTCGAGATCAAGGACGACAAGGGCTTCGTGCTCAACTACACCGTCACCAAGGGCGACGGCAAGTAGAGCCGATCAATCCAGCGGAACGGTGCCATCCGCTCAGTCGAAGAAAGTCCGCAAGGTCACCCATGGGTCGTCACTTCAGGCTTCGATGCACAGGGTGACAACGGTCGCCCGACGCCCGATGTCAGCCCGGCATCCTCGCTGGGGTAAATTCGGCAAGTGGAATTAGATCGTATTACCGGTGACCCGTTCCCGGTCGAGCGCGTGCTCTTCGTTCACGCGCACCCCGACGACGAAAGCATAACGACTGGTGGCACGATGGCGATGTTGGTCGAACGAGGGTCGCAGGTCACGCTCGTCACCTGCACGCGCGGCGAATTGGGGGAGGTAATCCCTGTCGATCTGGCTGGGCTCGAAGGAGACGGGGCCGCCCTCGCCACCGTTCGCACGGATGAGTTGGCAACAGCGCTCGTGGCGCTCGGCGTCGTCGATCATCGCTTCCTCGGCGACCGCTCTGCCCGATGGATGGAACGCGAGCCGCGACGCTATACCGACTCGGGTATGCGGTGGGGAGACAACGGTGCCGAGCCCGCCGAGTCCCTCGCGGCGGACGCCTTCTGCGCCGCAGATTTCGGGGAGGTTGCCGCCGATCTGGCGACCGTGATCGATGCTCTGAAGCCGGGGGCTGTGATCAGCTACGACTCTCATGGTGGCTATGGGCATCCGGATCACGTCAGGGCGCACGCCGCCGCCCGGCGCGCTGCCGATGTCATGGGAGTTCCGTTCTGGACTGTCGACACCGATGCCGAGAGTTCGTCCCTGCGCGTCGACATCTCAGCCGTGCTCGACCGCAAGACCGCGGCACTCGCCGCGCATCGCACCCAGATCGTGGTCGAGGGGGACCGGTTCTCGCTGTCGAGCGGGCCCAGCCGCCCGATCGATCGAACGGAGGGCTTCACGCGGCTCCACGCCGCCGGGACGGGCGTGGTGCCATGGAAAGACCAGGGCGTGGCGATCAGGGGCGCCGCGTGGGTTCTCTCCGCCATCGTGGGAGCGTCGCTCGGCGGGATCGCGGTGGTCAACCACCAGTTCGCGCCGCAGATTCTCGGTGGCACGCCACCGGTCGGCGTCATCATCTCTCTGCTCATCATCGCCGCGCTGCTGGTTGGTCTCCGGATCGTCTTCTCCGGGCGTGCAGAGACCGGATGCGCCGCTGTGGGGCTCCTTGTCGCCCTCGGCCTGCTCTCGGTGCGATCGACCGGGGGGTCGGTGCTCGTGCCAGCCAACGCGGCCGGGTACGCCCTCACCTACGGTTCTCTCGTGATCGCGGGTCTCGTGCTCGCGTGGCCGAAATTCGGTACCTTTTCGAGGGATAGGCTGGGATCCAGGATTGAATCGAAAGGACCGACCCGAACGTGACTTATGTCATCGCCCTCCCGTGTGTGGATGTCAAAGATCGAGCGTGCATTGACGAATGTCCCGTCGACTGCATTTACGAGGGTGACCGCATGCTCTACATCCACCCGGATGAGTGCGTCGACTGTGGCGCGTGTGAGCCGGTCTGCCCGGTGGAGGCCATCTACTACGAAGATGACGTACCGGAGCAGTGGGCCGAGTATTACAAGGCCAATGTGGAGTTTTTCGACGAGGTCGGCTCCCCGGGTGGAGCGGCGAAGATCGGCGTGATCCACAAGGATCACCCCATTATCACCGCCCTTCCACCCCAGGTTCCCGCGGCATAGCGGTGGCCCTCAGCCTGCCCGACTGGCCCTGGGATGCCCTCGCACCTTATGCAGCGCGGGCCAAGGCGCATCCACAGGGTGTGATCGACCTGTCCGTCGGATCGCCGGTCGACCCGACTCCAGCGATCATCCGGGAGTCGCTCTCGGCGGCAACGGATGCCCACGCCTACCCGCTGACCGCCGGAACCCCGGCACTCTCCGAAGCGATCGTCGACTGGTTCGGTCGTCGTCGTGGGGTCGGAGACCTCAGCGTCGCCAACGTGATGCCGACGATCGGCTCCAAGGAGTTCATCGCCGGACTAGCGCTCTGGCTGGGACTCGGCCGAGGGGACATCGTCGTGCAGCCCTCCCTCGCCTACCCCACCTACGCGGTTGGTGCTGCTCTCGTGGGTGCGACCGTTGTTTCCAGTGACGATCCGAGCGAGTGGCCGGAGGGCACTCGGCTCGTGTGGATCAACAGCCCCGGCAATCCGAACGGACGCGTCCTCTCGGTGGAGCAGCTGGCCGCGGCTGTCACCCGTGCGCGTGAAATCGGTGCTGTCATCGCGAGCGACGAGTGTTACGCCGAGCTCGGCTGGGACGACGAGTTCGACGCGGTTGCGACTCCGAGCATCCTCGATCCTCGGGTCGCCGGGGGGGATCGCGCCTCCGTGCTGTGCGTCTGTTCGCTCAGCAAGCAGTCCAACCTCGCGGGTTACCGTGCCGGGTTCGTCGCGGGCTCCAGCGACCTCATCGGGCGGTTGCTCATCGTGCGCAAGCACCTCGGCATTGTTCCCCCGGCACCCATCCAGGCGGCGATGATCACCGCCTTGGGTGACGACACCCACGTGCGTGCCCAGAAAGTCCTGTATCGCTCGCGGCGTGACCGCCTCCGGCCCGCACTCGAGCGTGCCGGATTGCGCATCGACCACAGCGAAGGCGGGCTCTATCTGTGGGCCACATCGGGCCATGATGCCTGGGCCACTGTGGGTCACCTGGCCGATCTCGGCATCCTCGTCGTGCCTGGCACGTTTTATGGGGCAGAGACGTCGCAGCACGTGCGGGTTGCCCTCACTGCATCCGATGCGGCCATCGATTCGGCCGTTGATCGGCTAACGACCGCCCGTTTCTAGCGACTTCCTCCAATTGGCGCAATGATTCCTTAGCTAATCCGGCACTCGACCCCGGTGTCAACCCTGTGTCGTGAGCCAATTAGGCTGTAGTCGTGAACGCTGCCGCCAATGACCCTGCCGCTGACAAGGCCACCCTCAACTTTCCGGGCGGTACCGCCGAGTTCCCGGTTGTGATGAGCGTGGATGGCGCATCGGCGATCGACATCTCCACTTTTACCCGCCAAACGGGGTACACGACTCTCGACCAGGGCTTTGTCAACACTTCGGCGACAAAGAGCGCGATCACCTACATCGATGGCGAAAAGGGCATCCTGCGGTATCGCGGTTATGCCATCGAAGACGTCGCGGCCAACTCCACTTATCTCGAAGTGGCATGGTTACTCATTTACGGCCAGCTGCCTTCCCCGTCGGAGCTCGAGGCATTCGAGGACCGTGTACGTCGCCACACCCTCCTGCACGAAGACCTGCGCCGCTTCTTCGACGCCCTCCCGCTCAACGCGCACCCGATGTCGGTGCTGTCGAGCGCCGTCTCGGCCCTCTCGACGTTCTATGAAGACTCGCTGAGCGTGCACGACCCGGAGCAGGTCGAGCTGTCGACCATCCGTCTGTTGGCCAAACTGCCGGTGATTGCGGCCTACGCGCACAAAAAGAGCCTTGGCCAGGCGTTCCTCTATCCGGACAACTCGCTGAGCTTCACCGACAACTTCCTCAAGCTCAACTTCGGCACGATGGCGGAGCCGTACGTGGTGAATCCGGTGGTCGCGAAGGCGCTCGAGCGACTCCTCATTCTGCACGAGGACCATGAACAAAACGCGTCCACCTCTACGGTGCGACTGGTCGGCTCGACCGAGGCGAACATGTTCGCGTCCATCTCGGCCGGTATCAACGCCCTTTACGGCCCGCTGCATGGTGGAGCGAACGAGGCCGTGCTCAAAATGCTCGGTGAGATCAAGGAATCGGGCGAGTCGGTGGAGAAGTTCGTCGAGCGCGTCAAGAACAAGGAAGAGGGCATCCGCCTAATGGGCTTTGGCCACCGGGTGTACAAGAACTTCGACCCTCGCGCCCGGCTCGTCAAGGAAAGCGCAGACGAGGTGCTGGCCGCCCTCGGTGTGAGGGATGACCTCCTCGACATTGCGAAGGAACTCGAGGCCGTCGCCCTGGCCGACGACTACTTCATCGAGCGCAAGCTCTACCCGAACGTCGACTTCTACACCGGCGTGATCTACAAGGCCATGGGATTCCCGCCACGGATGTTCACCGTGCTCTTCGCGATCGGGCGCCTGCCCGGCTGGATCGCACACTGGCGTGAGATGAACAATGACCCGTCCACCAAGATTGGTCGCCCTCAGCAGCTCTACGTGGGAGAGCCGCGCCGGGACTGGCCCGGCCGCTAGGGTCCGCGCGTCCGTCGCTGGATGCTCCCGCGGCCTTGGATACCCCGAACATTGTGAGCCTGGTGCGCCGACGCGGTGTGCCCCGCTAGGACCGCCCCGACGCAAATGCAGGATGCGGCGTGACTGGGCGAGCAGGTGAGCCTCATCCGCCCCACTAGTCACACGGCATCCTGCATTTCGCACCGCACACGTGAAGGTCAACGGTCGAGCTGCCGCATAATCGCCGGCTCTCTATGCGTGCAGGCGGTGATCCCCGTAGCCGACCGCGGCAAGGATCGCCGCCTCGACCGAGGGCCAGTTGTGCAGTACCTGGCTGTAGCTGAAGTGCAGCACCCGGTAACCGAGAGCAGTGAGCCGCGCATCCCGGATCCGATCCCGTTCGAATGCTGACGGGTCTGAGTGATGCTCTCGACCGTCTACTTCCACGACGAGTCTTTCGCCGATCAGCAGGTCCACACGCAGCCCCGGTGCAAGTGCCACTTGAATTCGCACACGCAAACCTACTGCGCGGCACCGAAACCGACTGAGGGACTCGATAATCGATTCGGATCGCCCGTCGACATCCGCCAGTTGTAGTCGAAGTCTCAGAGGCAAATTCGCCAGTTCACGCAACCACACTCCACGATTGATCAGGCCCGCATGAAGCGCACTATCGACCGCTGCCACGATAAATTCGGGTGATTCGCACTGGCACATGTCAAGAAGGCAGGTCAAAGGTGACTCCACGAATGCGCTTCCGGCGCGGGCAGGTCGCCAGTGGATGACGGCGCCGGACTCGGAGGTGAGTCGGCGACGCATGTCGGAAGGATCACGGAGACGGGATGCAGTGGGAGAAACGGCAATGTGAATGAGATCGGTTGCCCGCGTCGATAGGCCGAAAAAGACCGCACCGCTCATGCAGGTGAGTCGCCCGCCCACACGCCACGCCGCGAGGTTTACTGCAGGCTCGCAAGCTGAGGCATACCACCCTTGCCGCACGCGCATGATGGTACCCCGATGGACAGCGGCTGTCAGTGCCCGCCCTGTCCATCCCATTCGGAGAAGCCGGAAGGTGGGTGCCACTCCGCCGAGTGAACGAATGCAAGCGAGGAGTTCCATGAAAACGAGAGTGGTGGTCATGCGTACCCTCAAACATCCGGCGCGGCATATCTGTGGAGACATTGCTTTCAGCAAGATTGGGGAGGAGCAGCCGTGGGTTCAATTTGTTCGAAATACAGGACTCTTCGTGACTGGTGTGGCAGTTGAGGCTCAGCCGTGTCATCCGTCACGGAGAGTCCTGCATTTCGTGCAGGGCTAGCAAGTGCAGGGCGAGCAAGTGTAGGCGCACGCGAACGCAGGCACGCGGGCACGTACTTACGTACTCGGGCCGCGACGCGCGGCTCAGGCGTGCAAAGCGGCGTTCAGCGGGATGCCGCGGCCACTGCGCGCGAGCACCTCGACAGCGCCTGTGAGGGAGTTGCGCCGAAATAACAGGCCGGGCACGCCGGAAAGCTCAACGGCCTTTAGGGTGCGAGGAGCATCCCCGAGCACGGTCAGCTTCGTACCGGCCGTGAGGTAGAGCCCAGCCTCGACGACCGAATCGTCGCCGATCGAGATGCCGATGCCAGAATTCGCACCGAGTAGCGCCCGCTTGCCCACCGTGACGCGCTCGGTACCGCCGCCCGAAAGCGTACCCATGATGGACGCGCCACCGCCGACATCCGATCCGTCGCCGATGACGACGCCCTGCGAGACCCGTCCTTCGATCATCGACGATCCGAGCGTGCCCGCGTTGAAGTTGACGAAACCCTCGTGCATCACGGTGGTGCCGGGGGAGAGGTGGGCGCCGAGGCGCACGCGCGAGGCATCCGCGATGCGCACCCGGTCGGGCGAAACGTAGTCGGTGAGACGCGGGAACTTGTCGATCGAGTGCGCTGCGATCCCGAGTCGCTGCAGGGTAAGACGTTGGTCGGCGTAGTCGAGCGGATGCACCGGGCCGGCGTTCGTCCAGGCCACGATCGGCAGGTGGGCGAAGAGCCCGTCAAGGTTGATCGTGTTCGGCTGCACGACGAGGTGGCTGAGCAGATGGAGGCGGAGGTAGGCGTCCGGTGTGGATGCCGGCGCGGCATCCAGCTCGATCTGCACCATCGCGAAGTCGATCGTTACATTGCGCCGCGCATCGCGGCCCACGACGGAGGCAAAATCCGCCGGAGCGATGTGCGGATCGCGCCCAGCAGGGAACGAGCCAAGCGCGGGAGAGCGGAACCAAGTGTCGAGCACGGTGCCGTCGCCGGCGATGGTCGCGAGTCCGTAGCCCCAGGCTGCTCGATCAGTCATGGCTCAAGAGTACCGAGCGGGCGTCTTATAAACTGACCGCATGCTCGCCGACGAAACCACCGTTCCCGTCATCGACCTGGCGGCATCCTCGATCGACATCACCCGGCAGCTCTGTGACATCGAATCGGTCTCGGGCGACGAACGTCGGATCACTGACGCGATCGCGGCTGCTCTCACCCCGTTCGACCACCTCGAGATCATCCGGGATGCCGATGCGATTGTCGCCCGCACTTCCCACGGTCGCAGCCACCGCGTGGTGATCGCTGGGCATACGGACACCGTTCCGCTCAACCGCAACCTGCCGACCCGGTTCGAATCCGAGGCCGGTGTTGACTACCTCTGGGGACGCGGCACGGTCGACATGAAGGCGGGGGTGGCCGTGCAGCTCAAGCTCGCCGCAGAACTCGTGGATGCCGCCGTCGACCTCACCTGGATCTGGTACGACAACGAGGAGGTGGCCTCCGACCTCAACGGTCTTGGCCGACTCGCCGCACTCCATCCCGGGCTGCTCGCCGGCGATTTCGCGATTCTCGGAGAGCCGACGAACTCTCTCATCGAGGGGGGCTGTAACGGCACGATGCGTGTCGAGCTGCGTACCACCGGCACGCGCGCCCACTCGGCCCGGGCCTGGGTCGGCGTCAACGCGATCCATGCTGCGGCACCGATCCTCGCCATCCTCGCCGCCTACGAGCCCCGGTCGATCGAGGTCGACGGCCTCGTCTATCGCGAGAGCCTGAACGCCGTCGCCATCGTCGGCGGAGTGGCCGGTAACGTGATCCCCGACGAGTGCGTCGTGACCGTGAACTACCGGTTCGCGCCGGACAAGATCGGCAGAGAGGCGGAGGCCTATCTCCGTCAGGTATTCATCGGCATCGACCTCGTGGTCACCGACAGCGCGGACGGCGCCCGTCCCGGCCTCAACGCCCCGCTCGCGCAGCAGTTGCTCGCCGCGGTCGGCGGGGAGGCCACGCCGAAGTACGGCTGGACGGATGTCGCCCGCTTCACTGCCCTCGGCATTCCGGCGATCAATTACGGGCCTGGCGACCCACTCCTCGCCCACGCGGACAACGAGCGCGTGCCCGTCGCCCAGATCACGGAGTATGAACAGGGACTTCGGGCGTGGCTCGAGCAGCGCCGATTCTGACAGGGCCGATTCTGACAGCGCCGATTCTGACAGCGCGATTCTGACAGCGCGAATGCTGCGCGTGCGATATCGCTGCACTCGCTGATGGGTAAAAGTGGCTGTCGTCTGGGCGGCGTCGCGGGTGATCACCGCTAGCCTGCTGCTGTACTTTGCGGGCACGTAGGCGGTGAGCCCTGGTCTGGCGCGCTTCCGTTGTATGTCGCCTTCGCCCAGTAATGGGACAACACCTGGCACCACATCGTCGCGATGAACGGCTATCCGGCGACGCTTCTCCTGACCGCGGACGGTCACGTCACCGAGAACGACCGGGCCTCTCTGCCGGCCTATCCGATGCTCGTACTCTTTCTCATGCTGGTCATGACCCTGCAGGTCTCGCACGCAGAGTCGATGATTGCGTTCTTCCTCGCCCTCGCGCTGTATCTGCTGCTCGAACGTCGGTACAACCTGCCGTTTCCGATGGTGGCGATCATGTCGCTCATCCGACCGAGTGCGTTTGCGTTCGCTCTCGCCCTCGTACTGCATCTCTGTTAACGATCGTCTGTGCTCGAGATCCTTTCCCGGCGGCGGACCGGATGCTCGGTACCGGCCTCGCAGCATTCAGCCTGGTCACGGGATTTGCCGGGATGGTCATGGCTTGGGTCGTCACCGGATCAGTCTCCGCCCATACGGACACCGAGCTCGCCTGGCGGTCGCCCCACATCGGCTACCTCGATCTGAAGCCATTTGTACCCTGGTTACAGGGCGCGCGCTTCTGGGGCGACCAGTGGCAATTCGGCGGCCTCGTCTTGGTATTCCTCGCGTTGCCGGTTATCGCATTCGCCGTGACGCTGTTGACGCCAGCAGTGCGCCGACTCGGCCCCGACCTGCGATCCTGGTCGGCAAGCTACGTGGTCTACCTCTTGGCGGTGTCTTTTCCGCAGTCGAGTACTTTCCAGTTGCTGATGCCGCTTCTTCCACTACTTGGGCCATGGCACAGCCCCGATCCTGGGTCGACCGGATGGGTATTGTTGCGGCGTGCATCGTGGGCCAGTGCGTTTGGCTCGTAGTCTGCTGGTGGGTCGACAGGTACGACTGGACACCCCCGTAAACGTGTGGGGAGAGCCCCCGTTTTCAGGTTATCGCCCAGTTGCGGGATAATAGAGAGTCATTCCACGAAAGGGGATCCATCATGGCAGCCATGAAGCCGAGGACCGGAGACGGACCAATGGAGGCTGTTAA
>JAYTTG010000212.1:0-1910 GCA_043745175.1 Microbacteriaceae bacterium | reverse complement strand
CAGCTCGCTGCGGTGATCGCCGCCGTCGAGGGCGGAGGAAGCTGCACGGAGGTCGTCACCCAGCTCGCCGCAGTCTCCAGCGCGCTCGACCGAGCGGGGTTCATCATCGTGTCGAGCGCGATGCGCCAGTGCATCAGCGGTGATGACGATGAGAACGCTCTGACCGTCGACGAGCTGGAGAAACTCTTCCTCACGCTCGCATGAGTGCGCGGCCCGAACCACACCAGAGAAGGATGGATGAGTCAGGCCAGACCGCAGGGGCGCAGGATCAGTCGCTCGACGGTGGCAGGTCGGACCGTGGCGGCGAGGCCAGCATCGGGTCGACCATGTCAACGGTGCGCAAGCCCTCGTGACGCGTCTCCAGTTGGGCCACCACTAGCGCAGCGAGGTCTTGGAGATTCGCCACCTCGGTCGCGGTCGCCGTGCGCGGGGTGAAGTCGAGCACCGAGAGCGTGCCGATCGTCTGCCCGTCGTTGCGCTTCAACGGCACTCCCACGTAGAACCGTAAGCCGAGCGGCCCGGTGAACAGATGGTTGTCCAGCGAGCGCGGATCAGTCTGGCCGTCTTCGATGATCACCGGGTCGGCGTGCGGAATTGTCGCCGTCCTGAGGTCGACATCGCGTGCGAGCTGCTCGACTTCCGGGCCGTAGTGCGACCGGAACCACGTGCGGTCGTGGTCGAGGACGCTCACTATCGATATCGGCGCGGAAAACAGGCGGGCCGCCATCGCCGTGACGCGGTGGAGGGCCTCATCCGGGATCGTGTCGAGGATCGCGGAGCGACCGCTAGCGGACTGCGTGTCAGAAGGGTAGAAAGTGTCGGCTTCGGTGTCCTTGTGGCGGGCACTGTCGGCGATGACCACCTGCTGGAGCATCGACACGAGTTCCTGGCCGATCGGCCGGTGCTCGGGGTCGCGCGCGGTCAATGCCGAGAGCAGGTCGCGCCAATGCGGCGGAAGGAAATCCGGGATCACCGGGTCACGCGAAAGTCGTGCCATCGCCGACTCCACCATCGAGCCCGGAAATTCAATCGCGCGCGTGAAGCTCTGCAGAAGCACGAGGCCGAGTGAATAGACGTCGCTGGCAGGGGTGAGCGACGCACCGGAAACTTGCTCGGGGCTGAGGTATGCGGCGGTTCCGGTGGTCACCCCCTCGGCCGTCATCCGCTCGATGTCGTCAGACAACGCGATGCCGAAGTCGGTGAGTTTGGCCCGTGCGCGCGGTGCATCGCTGCCGTAGTCGACGAGGAGGATGTTAGCCGGCTTGATATCGCGATGAAGAACGTTGCGTGCGTGGATATATTCAAGCGCCTCCGCCATGTCGTACCCGATCTCGGCGATGTGGCGTGAAGCAATGGGGGAGACCAGGATCCGCTCGTGGAGGTTCTGCCCGGTGACAAGAGCCATCACGAGGTAGCGTCGGCTGCGCCCGAAATCGTCGCGATCGACACCCGCGTCGTAGAGGTTGACGACGCCGTGATGGTCGAGGCTGGCCAGCACGGCGAGCTCGCTCTCCTGGCGGGCCGGATCGTGGGAACTCGAATCGAAGAGCTTCACTGCGACGGCGCGACCGAGTGATTCGTCCGTCGCTCGGTAAACCGTCGACATTCCGCCGAATCCGATGGCGGTTTCGACGCGGTAGCGCTCCCCAAGCAGCCGGCCTGCCATGTTCCCTGCTGATGGACCGCTCATGTCACCCACTTTCTCCGCTCAGTGTATTTACGCCGGCCTGCCCGCGACAGTTTGTGCGCAGGGGTTGACAGGAGGGAGGATTTCGGTGGGTACTGAGTGAGCAGGACCTTTGACCCTCTCGCGGTCTCCTGCGGGCTCGAAGCTGGAATACGACGAGAGGACCGGCGATGCACCGCGAGTCGAACCGACTGGTAAATCTCCTTCGAGGCGCTCTCACGTT
>JAYTTG010000211.1:0-1928 GCA_043745175.1 Microbacteriaceae bacterium | reverse complement strand
TGGATGCCACTCTCGCGTCGCGCTATCACGAGCGTTTCGCCGACCACGCCGTGTCGATCGCCAAGAAGGTGCAGTACCTCGCGACGGGCGACTGGGTGGCCGCAGGAATCCACCCCGCAGGGTCGTAACGCCACCCACCCACCGTTTTTACGACCACCTCGCTGTTCACACAGGGAGATGGTCGCAAAAAGCCGAGGTGGGCGGGCCCGGATTGCCCGCTAGCTACTTTTGCGCTCCTCCCTGCGCGGCAACCGCGGCAGCGCCGGCGGCAGCGGCCTCTGGGTCGAGGTACACACCCGGTTTCACCGGCGCGAAGGTCTCGTCAAGCGTGTAGACGAGCGGGATGCCGGTCGGGATATTGAGTTCCGCAATCTCGTCATCCGAAATGTGGTCGAGGTGCTTCACGAGGGCGCGAAGTGAATTGCCGTGTGCGGTCACAAGCACCGTCTTGCCCGCGGCGAGGTCAACGGTGATTTCGGATTCCCAGTAGGGGAGCATCCGGTCGATCACCAGCTTGAGGGACTCTGTGCGCGGAAGATCCGCGCCGAGCCCGGCATAGCGCGGGTCGTGCGCCTGCGAGAACTCGCTGTCGTCGGCGAGCGGCGGCGGCGGCACATCGAATGAGCGACGCCAAGTCAGGAACTGCTCCGGTCCATACTCGGCGAGGGTCTGCGCCTTGTCCTTTCCCTGCAGCGCGCCGTAGTGGCGCTCGTTCAGCCGCCAGCTGCGTTTCACGTCGATCCAGTCGCGATCCGCGACATCCAGAGCGATGTCCGCGGTATGGATCGCGCGCTTCAGCACACTCGTGTACTGGATGTCCGGCAGCATTGCGGACTCGGCGAGGAGCTCGCCCGCACGCCGAGCTTCAGCGCGTCCCTGGTCGCTCAGGTCGACGTCCACCCAGCCGGTAAACAGGTTTTTCTTGTTCCAGTCGGAGTTGCCGTGGCGCAGGAGGATGAGCGTGTACGTCATGTTCCAACTCTACCGAGCGCCCTGGAGTACCCAACTCCTGCAATTTTGCCGGCCAGCCTGCAGAAAGCCCGGATTCGCATGGCGGGGATTTGGCCGGCCCAAGAATTGCCGCAGTGATGCGCGGAAAGTCGCTGGGATACTGGACCAATGCCCATCGGTTCGATCACGCGAGGGACCACCGGCACCAACCGCCTACGCCGAGTCGACCGGTGGATCGCGCAGCTTCCGGCCTTCCGCCGTGCGGCCGATCCGCTCGTGGTGGACCTCGGATACGGAGCATCCGCGACGACGACTCTCGAGCTACACCAACGCCTGGGCCGGGTGCGGCCGCAGGTGGAGGTGGTCGGCCTCGAGATCGATCCGGCGCGGGTGAAGCTGGCAACGACCTCCGCCCGGCCCGGCGTGCGCTTCACTCTCGGCGGATTCGAGGTTCCATTGCCCGGTGGGCGATCGGCAACGGTCATCCGCGCACTCAATGTGTTGCGGCAGTATCAGGAATCCGAAGTTCTCGCTGCATGGCACCACATGGTCTCCCGCCTTGAGCCGGGCGGGGTGCTGGTCGAAGGCACCTGCAACGAGGTGGGTCGTGTGGCGAGCTGGGTGGATCTCGCGGCCGACGGCCCCCGCACCCTCACGGTGAGCCTGCGCCTCGCCGACCTCGAACGGCCGTCTATCGCAGCGGAGCGGCTTCCCAAGGTGCTGATCCATCGCAACGTGCCAGGGGAGCGGGTGCACGCGCTTCTCCTGGACCTCGATCGACACTGGCAGCTGAACGCTTCCCTCTCGGCCTACGGCCCATCGCAACGGTGGATCGCCACCGCCCAGGGCCTGACCGAGGAGGGCTGGCCGGTACAGGGCGGCCGTTCCCGCTGGAAGCTCGGTGAACTGACCGTGGACTGGGCTGCGGTGGCACCCCAGGGTTTTGCCTGGTGAGAAGACCCCGCAGCTACACCTCG
>JAYTTG010000210.1:0-26282 GCA_043745175.1 Microbacteriaceae bacterium | reverse complement strand
CCGAGGCAATCTTCTTGACAGACCGGCTGGAACGGGAGTGACAACACCACCGCATCCCTGATTACGGGTTCGAGGTCGATGGTGTCCTCGTGAACCTCGTATTCAAAAGCTTCGTCTGAAGAATACGCGAAAAGCTCTTGAATTTCGACCTGAACGGCCTGTTCGATGTCAATCAGGCATCGACCGCACTCCCCGGCGGCCGTTCCATCGATGTCTGCGCTCACCAGGATGCCGTCGTGCAGGGACTCCATCCGCAGTTCGACCCGCAGCTCGCTGCTCGCTTTCACACCGATCATCGCGTTACCGAACTCCTCCGGAACGACGATGTCGATCGATCGATCTCGCATCTCGCCAGGGCGGTGCATGAGGTCGTAGACATCGACGGTATAGGGAGTCTTGATCACGTGAGGCACCAGAAGAGCTTACTCGCGTGCTCGCGTCGCTCTGTGATCACCCGCTGTGCCAAGCACGACGCCAAGAACTGCGGCGAATTGCCGCTACCGGTGTGGCGATGGCGACAATCTGGCGCAGGTGGATGCTTCGGGCCCACGCTACACGGACGGCCCGAGGATCGCTGTTGCTGCGCGGATTTCGTCACCCAGAGAGAGTCCGCCGTGACCCTCATCCTCGAGGATCACCAGCCTGCTCGCGGGCCAGGCCCGGTGCAGGTCCCACGCGATCCGGAGCGGAGAGCTCACGTCCAACCGTCCATGGATCAGCACAGCGGGAATGTGCGAAATCGCGCCGACTCCCCCGAGAAGGTCGCCGACAAACCCGGCATTGGCCCAGTAGTGGATCACCAGGGTCGCGAACAGCAGGCGGAAGTCTGCATCCCGAAAGCGCGCACTCGGCTCACTCTTCGGGTCGAGCGAGACGTGAACGTCTTCCCAGCGACACCAGGCCGAGGCCGCGCGGGCGCGCACTGCCGGGTCGGCATCCGTGATCCTCGCGTAAAACGCGTCGATGATGCGCTGCCCGGGCCTTGCGTGCGCCTCCGCAGCGAATTCGTCCCACTCCCGAGGGAAAACGTTGCCCATCTCCTCGCAGATCCAGCGAACCTCTGAGGCAGTGGTCGTGACGACAGCCGCCAGAACGAGGCCGGTCACTCGCTCCGGATGGGCTTCTGCATACGCGAGCGCGAGAGTCGTGCCCCAGGAGACTCCCGTGATGAGCCAGCGTTCGACTCCGAGATGCTCACGAACCGCCTCGATATCGGCGATCAGGTGCGGCGTGGTGTTGGTGTCGAGATCCGCTTCGGCGTCGGTCGCGAGCGGCAGGCTGCGGCCGCATCCGCGCTGATGGAGACCCACGATCATGAACACCGACGGGTCGAAGTCGCGCCGGTAGCCGGATATGAGTCCCGAGCCCGGCCCACCGTGCAGGCGAAGGGCCGGGATTCCCGCGGGATTCCCCGATGTCTCCCAGAAGATTTGGGTTCCCTCTCCGACGGGAAGCAGCCCGCACGCGAAGGGTTCAATCGCAGCGAACATCAGGCCAGGCTATCGGCACGCCTTGACGCGGACTGTCGTCGCACCCGCAACTCACCAACGGCGATCACGATCATGTGCGGCACGGTGAGGGCGGCGAGCCCGATGAACACCAGCCGGATGATCCAGCTCTCGGCCAGCGACCCACCCGGAGCGAAATCACCCACGAACACCGCAGTGAGGATGCCGACCGCCACGATCGGTACCACTGTGTACGCCACGGTAATGAGCACTGCAAGCCGGCCGCTTCCGCGCTCCTCGGCGAACCCGTGGCGCAGGTGGCGCGCGCTGTGCAGGGCGCAGAAATAGAGAGCAAAAAAGATGAGCGGGGGCGCGACGAGCGCCAGGATCGCGGCAAGCAGGATCTCCAGCGCATCGGTGGGCCGGCGGCGCAGCGCAAGCGCGGCTCCGATCAGCATGGCGACAATCGCGACCGGCCCCAGCCACAACTGCACGTCCGCCACGACCCCTCCCCCGCTGCCCGCGAGGGTGCGATAGATTCCCGCAACCTCATCGTGATGAGCGAACGCCGGCAGCGTGAGCAGGCCGACTCCGGTGAGGGAGCGCAGCACGACACTGCGTCCGCCGTTCCAGTCGGCACCGAAATGGATGCCCGACACCACCAGGAACCCGACAAGGCTCGGGGTGGGAGCGAGCAGCCAGACGCCGACCACCAGCGCCACGATCGCGAGGTAGCCCAGGTTGAAACCGGCGAATCCGAGCGGAGTCCGCCAAAGCCCGGCCCGACGGGCGATGAGTGGGTCGAGGGCGCCGTGGGGCAGCCCGAGCGTGGCCACGAGCACGCCGAGCACCGCGGCCTGCACCGGCAGTGGCGGGGCAGGCATTCGCAGGGCGATACCGAGTATTGCCACGATTGCGGCCACCGAAAACAACACGGTCTCGAACGAGGGTCGCGCCCACAGCACCCGCGCTCCCGACACCCCGCTCACGTGCGCACCATGTCCCGCGCCGCCGGCGACCGACTCGGTACAAGCTGTCGCAGGAAGGGAACGGTGGGCAGGCTCGCGATCAGACGGGCGTAGTCGGTGAGACGAGCAGTGTCGCTCAAAAACCGCACCAGTCCCACGGCCGGCACCCCGCGCGCAAGCGCGAGGAAATACTCGGGGGCCCGCTCGAGATCGGCGCGCACCGCCTGCAGGAAGATGCGATCCATCGAGCGCCTCAGCCATGGTTCGGCCGGATGCCCAACGGGCGGTTCCCCCCGTTGCAGTGATTCGGCGCAGGCGCGTGCCCAGCGCTGGATGCGCAGGAATCCGTAGCCGGACGCCGCCCGCAGGGCACCGCCGGAGTTACCGGCGAACACCACGCCCCGCGGAACTTCGGGCAGAGCGCCGAGTGTTCCCATGGGCAGGATGCCCCCTTCGCGCCGGATCACGCGTGCGCCGGCCAGCCCAAGCAGCCCGAGTTCGGCATCCAGTTCCGCGGACAGGGTGGTGAGCGACACCGGTGACACGCTGAACCGGGTCCATTCCACCAGGGCACGCGTGCGGCCAAGGGGAAGCGTGTAGCGAAAGTGCATGCCGCTGTCATCGGTCGCCATCGAGTCCATCAGCCCGACCTCTCGCGGGTCGAACGGCAGCGGATGCTCGCTCTCGATCTCGACACCGCTGAAGCTCTGGTACAGCACCGCCGGCATCACCCGCGGACGCGTGTCGATCACGTGTCGGGCGAGGATGCTGCCACGATCGGTCTCCACCCGAACGAGCGCGTCGGGCCCGACTCCGAGAGACACGAGCCGGGTCGCGTGCACTCCGGCATGGGTTCGGATGTGGGCGGAAGAGTCGATCCGCTCTCTCGCCCGCGCGTAGAAGTCGCTCCCCCGCACGTACTGGTAGCGCAGGCCCGCCACGCCGTGGTGCAGTGCCGGGCCCGTTGCTCCAGAGAATCGCCAGCCATCCCAGCTGTGCGAGACCAGGTCGGACAGGTCGTGGCGCTCCGGACGCCAGAAGCACCAGCTGCGGTCGTCTTCGTAGTCCGTGCGCGGCTCGACGATATCCACTCGCAGACGACTCTCCGAGCGCGCAAGTCGCGCCGCAAGGGACAGTCCCGCGCATCCGGCACCGAGAATCACGAGGTCGGCGTCAGCCACCGCAGGGAGACTCGTCATGGTTAAAAGTTAAGCTATCCGGACTGGTCCCGTCGCCACTTTCGGGCTACGCACAGGTGGCCGATCGGTCAGCGCAACTCCACCGCCGTAAATGCCTCATCGTAGATCGCCAGGGCGCGCGCCACCTCGTCCGGGGTGACGACGCACGGGGGAACCACGTGGATGCGGTTGTCGGCCGAGAACGGGAACAACCCGCGCGACATCAGTTCGGCCTTCAGCTGGGCGATCACCGCCCCGGAGACCGGGTCGCGTGTCTCGGGATCGTCCACAAGGTCGAGCGCCCAGAACACGCCGAGACCACGCACCTCCCCGATCATCGGATGCTTCGCCGCGAGTTGCGCGAGCCCGGGAGCGAGGTGGTCGGTGCCGATGACACGGGCATTGCCAATGATGCCCTCTTCGTCCATCGTATCCAGCGCCGCGACGATAGAGGCCATGGCGAGCGGATGCCCCGAATAAGTGAGTCCACCGGGGAAGACCTGCGTCTCGAAGGCGTTGGCGATCGACTCCGAGATCACCACGCCACCGGCCGGAACGTAGCCGGAGTTGACACCCTTGGCGAAGGTGATCAGATCGGGGGTCCAGTCGCCCTCGCCCGCCGAGAAACCCTGCCAGGCGAACCACTCGCCGGTGCGGCCGAAGCCGGACATGACCTCATCCATGATCAGCAAGATGCCGTACTTGTCGGCAAGGTCACGCACGCCCGCCAGGTATCCCGGCGGCGGCACGAGCACGCCGGCAGTGCCGGGGACGCCCTCGAGGATGATCGCCGCGATCGAGGCCTGGCCCTCCGAGACGATCACACGTTCGAGGTGGTGGAGCGCGCGCTCACATTCCTGCTCGGGCGAAGAGGCCCAGAACTCCGAGCGGTAGAGGAACGGCCCGAAGAAGTGCACGTGTCCCCGCGCGAACTCGTTGGGCACGCGACGCCAGTCGCCGGTGGCGACAACGGCCGCCCCGGTATTGCCGTGGTACGAACGATAGTGGGAGAGGATCTTGTCGCGGCCGGTCACCAGGCGCGCCATCCGCATCGCGTTCTCGTTGGCATCCGCTCCGCCGTTGGTGAAGAAGACCTTGCTGAACGGGCGACCGGCCTTGGCCAGGATGCGCTTGGCGGCCTGTCCGCGCGCGAGGTTGGCGTGCGCCGGCGCGACCATCGTGAGCAGGTCTGCTTGCGCCTTGATGGCCTCGATCACCTTCGGGTGCTGATGGCCGATGTTCATGTTCACGAGCTGGCTCGAGAAGTCGAGATAGCGGTTGCCGGTGTAGTCCCAGATGGTGGAGGCGAGTCCCCCGGCCATCACGAACGGCTTCAGCGCTCCCTGCGCCGACCAGGAATGGAAGACGTGCGAGCGATCGAGCTCGTAGGCGACGGCGCCGTCGGCCGGATCGAACGCGGCTGCATCAAGAAGGGAAGGGTCGAGAATTGTCATGTGGTGCCTTTGGTCGGTGGTGCGGGGGCCGTGTCACGACCCCCGCACCCAGTGAATCAGATCCTACTTGCCACCCTCTTTGAGAGTGACGGTGAGGGGGGTGAAACTGCCTCCGGTGGTGTCGATCCCCGCTGTCTTGAGTTCAGCGAGCGCCTTCTTCACCCAGGTGTTGGAGTAGGCGGTCTTCGGCGGTGTCGCCGTGATGATCGTTGAGCCGGTGTCGTTCTTGGTGCCCATCGCGATCTTCACCGTGGTAGCCCAAGCCTTCGTGTCGATCATGCCGATACCGCCATCGCTTGACGGCCAGATCAGCTTGTTGACTTCGTTGGTCATCCACAGCTGGTGGCTGGTGCCGAGGGTTGAGCCCGCAGCGGTCACGATGTCTGCCGACTTCTGCGGATTGTCACGCACGTAGATCCAGCCCTTGATCGATGCCTTAATGAACTTGACCGTCTGGGACTGGTAGGCCGTGTCTCCGGAGAGCTTGCCGGAATCCGCCCAGATCGCGTCCTGCAGCATCGCGCTGCCGTCGTCGTTCCAGTTGATCACGTTGAGGTCTTCGGCGGTGTAGAGCTTTCCCGTGGCCGGATTCACCGTCTCTAGCACCTGCGCGTATTCGTTGTAGGTCATTGCCTGGGCCGCATCGATGTCACCGGCAAGAAAGCCCTTCATATCGAAGGCCTGCTGCACGAGACTGATGCCGGAGCTGGTGTTGATACCCGCATCCTGCATACCGGCGAAGAGCTCCCACTCATTTCCGTACCCCCAGCTCCCCACCTTCTTGCCTTTCAGGTCGGCCGGCCTCGTAATGTTCTTGTCCTTGAACGAGATCTGGGTGGTGCCGCTGCGCTCGAAGATCTGTGCGACGTCGGTGACGTTGACACCCTGCTCGATCGAGCCGAGCACCTTCGGTACCCAGGAGATCGCGTAGTCCGCCTCGCCCTTGGTCACCGAAGTGATGGGTACGGTGTCGGCGCCGGCTTCCTTGATCCTCACATCGAGGCCCTCATCCTTGTAGTAGCCCTGCGCAACGGCGGCGTAGTAGCCGGCGAACTGAGCCTGGGCCACCCACTGCAGCTGCAGAGTGACGGGGGTAAGGCCAGCGCTGTTGCCCGCGGGCTTTGGGCTGCTACTGCAGCCGCCTAGAGCGAGCGCGCTCGCTGTTGCGATACCGATGACGCCGAGAACAATTCTTCTGCTGTGTTTCATTGTTAATTCCTCCTGTGGTCACTGATGGGGCGGTGGTAATACCGACGGTGAAGACCGCCGGACGTCAGGCGGGAGAATGCCTCGTTGCAAATTTCTCCAGGGCGAGGGTGAGCAGGTAGAACGCGAGTCCGAGCACGATGGAGCCGAGAACGAAGGCGTAGGCGAGCGCGTAGTTGCTATAGGAGGCGGCGGAGATGATCGACTTGCCGAGGCCGTCGACCGGCCCACCGAAATATTCCGCGATGAGCGCAGAAATCACGGCGAGGGATGACGCGATCCGCAGTCCCGTGAAGAGAAACGGAGTCGCGCCAGGAAGGATCACCGTTCGCGTCGCCTGCCAGGAGCTTGCGGCATAGGCCCGCATGAGGTCCCGGTGCACGGGTCGCACCTGGCGAAGACCCCGCAGGGTGTTGACATAGACCGGGATGAACACGGCGAGCGCGGCGATGAGCTGGCGCCCAGTCTCGGCTCCCGCGCCAAACATCGTGTACAGCACGGGTGCGAGCGCGACGATCGGCACGACCGCTATCGCCGTGACGATCGGAAGGGTGATCTCGTCGAACACGCGCACCAGCGCAGAAATGATGGCGAACAGCATGCCGAGGATCGCCCCGAGAAACAGGCCGACGAGCGCGTTGACTCCGGTGACCCTCGTGCCCGACCAGATCGCGCTGAAGGCACGAGTGAACCGATCCCCGATCGCGAGCGGACTCGGCAGCACATAGGGCTTGATTGCGAAGCCGACCACGGCCAGTTGCCACAGCGCGAGTATGGCGATGCCGAGCACGACGGGGGCAAGAATCATCCGCACCCGGCCCGCTCCGACCGCTCTCATCGCGTCTCCACTTGGCGCACCTCGGAAATCGGTGATCCGTGCAGGGCTTCCCGTACCGCGCTCACGACCGCGAAGAATCCGGAGGCCTCACGCAGCCCATCGTCACGATTCCCGGCACTGCCAAGCCCCACCGGCACGATCTCGCGGATCCGCCCAGGGCGAGGGGACATCACCACGACCCGGTCGGAAAGGAACACCGCTTCGGGAATCGAGTGCGTCACAAACACCACCGCCGCTCCGGTCTCGGCGCAAATGCGCACGAGCTCGTCCTGCATCCGCTCGCGGGTCATCTCGTCGAGAGCACCGAAGGGCTCGTCCATGAGCAGGAGTTCTGGGCTCTCGGCCAGCGAACGGGCAATCGCCACGCGCTGCTGCATGCCACCGGAAAGCTGGTCGGGGAAGCGGTCTGAGAAGTCGGAGAGTCCGACCAGCGAGAGCAATTCGACGGCCCGCGCCCGCCGGGCGGTCTTGCCAACCCCGTGCAGTTCGAGCGGCAGTTCGATGTTGCCCGTGACCGTGCGCCACGGAAGAAGCCCGGCCTGCTGGAAGGCGATGCCGTAGTCCTGGTCGATACGCGCCTGTCGTGCGGTTTTGCCGAAGACGGTGATGCGGCCAGCGGTCGGCTGGTCGAGGTCGGCGATGAGGCGGAGCAGCGTGGATTTACCGCATCCGCTCGGTCCGATGAGAGAGACGAACTCCCCCGGCGACACTGCGAGGTCGATCGCCTCGAGCGCGACCACCTGCTGGCCGCGGGCAAGGGGGAAGATCTTTGATGCTCCGCTGACAGTAACTGCGTCGGTCATGCCACTACCTCTCCCCGGCGATATTTCTTGAGGGCCAACCCGATGGTGGCCACGAGACCCGCAGATATCAGCCCGATCAGCACCGCACCGAAGATCGGTGCCCACGGCTTGCCGGGATCGCCACTGGACGCTGAGGCGTATTCGATCATCATTCGCCCGACCCCACCGCGCAGGCCGATCGAGACTTCGGCGACGACCGTGCCGATCACCGCGTTGGCAGCAGCGAGCCGCAGTGCGGGAAGCAGGTACGGGATGCTCGCGGGCAGCCGCAGCGTCACGAGGGTCTTCCACCACCCGACGGCATAGGTACGCATGAGCTCCACGTGTGCGCGATCGGGCGATTCGAGCCCGCGGAGAGCGCCGACGGACACCGGGAAGAAGGCGAGGTAGGAGGCGATCACCGCGACGGACATCCAGTCCTGCCAGCGTGATTCGCCAAAACGCACCTGCGCACCGATGCCGGCGATCAGTGGGGCGAGCGCGATGAGCGGCACGGTTTGGCTGAGCACGACCCACGGCAGGAGAGCCGATTCCGCTGTACGAAAGCGCTGCATGAGGATGGCGAGCAGCAGTCCGACGACCACTCCGATCAGCCAGCCTACCGCAGCGATGCCGAGGCTGAATCCCGCAGCCTGCACCACCGCGCTCCACAGGGCGGGCGAACCAGGGGTCGCGGTCACCGGCTCGAACAGCCGGGAAAACATGGTGGCGAGATGCGGCATGGCGAGGTCACTGGTGCGCGGCAGGATCGTCAGCCCATTGACGACGACGCCGTTCCCCGGACCGAGCGCCTTGTAGCCCTCCCACAGCACCCCGAGCAGAACGACGCCGAGCGCGCCGAGTAGAATGCCGCGAACGCGCGGGGGCTCTTGAGCCCTCGCTCCCTGAGCGTGTCGGAGGGTCATACCTTCGCCGTGATCTGGTCGCGCATGGCCGGGATCACCGTCTCGCCGTACACCCGAAGGGTTTCTTCCTTGTTGTCATGCTGCAGGTAGCCCGCGAACTGGTCGACGCCGAGCTCCTTCAGCGCCTTCAACTTCTCGATATGCTGGCCGGCAGTGCCGAGCATACAGAAACGGTCGACGATCTCGTCGGGCACGAACTCGGCGTGCGAGTTCCCGGCGCGACCGTGCTGGTTGTAGTCGTAGCCCTCGCGGCCCGCGATGTAGTCGGTGAGCGCCTTCGGCACAGCGGAACCCTCCCCGTACTTCGCCACGATATCGGCAACATGGTTACCCACCATGCCGCCGAACCAGCGGCATTGATCCCGCATATGCTCCCATTCGCTCTGCTCGTCTGAACCGGCGATGTACATCGGCGCCGCCACGCAGATTTTGATCGACAACGGGTCTCGGCCGACCTTTTCGGCGGCCTCTCTCACGGTCGCGATCATCCACTCCGCGACATCCAGGTCCGCCATCTGCAGGATGAAACCGTCTCCGACCTCGCCGGCGAGCTTGAGGGCGAGCGGGCCGTACGCCGCGACCCAGACCTCGAGGGTGCTCCCGATACTCCAGGGGAACTGCAGTTGGGCCCCGTTGTACTCGACCGAGCGCGAGTTCGCCAGTTCGCGGATCACATGGATCGACTCTCGAAGGGTCTTGAGCGTGGTCGGTGCTCCGTTCGTCACGCGCACTGCTGAGTCGCCACGACCGATGCCGCAGATGGTGCGATTGCCATACATCTCGTTGAGGGTGGCATAGAGAGAGGCCGTGACGGTCCAGTCGCGCGTTGCCGGGTTGGTCACCATCGGTCCCACTTTAATTCTGTGGGTCTCAGCGAGTATCTGGCTGTAGATGACATACGGCTCCTGCCAGAGCAGGTGCGAGTCGAAGGTCCAGGCATAGTCGAATCCGTGTTGCTCCGCGAGCTTCGCGAGGTGCACCGTGCGCGAGGCCGGCGGGTTGGTCTGGAGTACCGCTCCGAATTCCATCTTCAATTCCTCACACTGGGCGCGTTCGGTGTTTGCGGGCCTGCCCCGGTCGTGGTGGGGATCATCAGATCAGGTACTGCGAGAGGCCGCGCGCGAAGTACTTGCCATCGCCCTTCGTACCGAGGTATTGGTGGTCGTGGATGATCACCTTGCCTCGGGAGAGCACGGTGTCGACGTGCCCGTCGATCTCGAAGCCCTCCCACGCCGAGTAGTCCATGTTCATGTGATGAGACCTGCCATCGCCGATACCGATCGAGGTGTGGCCGTTCGGGTTGTAGATCACGATGTCGCCATCCGCTCCGGGCTGGATGACGCCCTTCCTGCCGTACATGCCGAACATGCGGGCGGGGGTTGTCGAGGTCACCTCGACCCAGCGCTCGAGCGAGATCTGCCCGTCGACGACGCCCTGAAACAGCAGGTCCATGCGGTGTTCGACCGAGCCGATACCGTTCGGAATCTTGGAAAAGTCGTTCACTCCCATGTCTTTTTGCCCCTTCATGCAGAAAGGGCAGTGGTCGGTGGAGACCATCTGGATGTCGTTGGTGCGCAGCGACTGCCACATGTGGTGCTGGTGCCCCTCTTCCCGGGACCGCAGCGGAGTGGAACACACCCATTTCGCCCCTTCGAATACGCCCCACTCCTCGCTCCGGGCGCCGAGTTGTTCCTCCAGCGAGAGGTACAGGTATTGCGGACAGGTCTCGCCGAACACGTTCTGGCCGTTGTCGCGAGCGGTGGCGATTTGCGCCACGGCCTGCTTGGCACTCACGTGCACGACGTAGAGCGGAGCCCCGGTGAGATTCGCCAGCATGATGGCGCGGTGGGTGGCCTCCTCCTCCGCCTGCCACGGGCGCGTCGTCCCATGAAAATACGGCGAGGTGTTACCAGCGGTGATGGCCTGCTGCACAAGCAGGTCGATGACGCTGCCATTCTCGGCGTGCATCATGATCATCGCGCCGTTGGACGCGGCCTTCTGCATCGCCTTGGTGATCTGCCCATCATCCGAGAGGAAAACGCCCTTGTAGGCCATAAAGAGCTTGAAGCTCGACACGCCCTCGTTCAGCAGCTCATCCATTGCGACCAGCGACGAGTCCTGCACGTCGCTGAGGATCTGGTGAAACCCGTAGTCGATGGCGCACTGTCCGGCGGCCTTCGCCTGCCACCGGTTGTATTGGTCGATCACGTTCTCGCCCGCATATTGCACGACGAAGTCCACGATGGATGTCGTGCCGCCCCAGGCCGCCGCCCGCGTTCCGGTCTCGAAAGTATCGGACGCGTTAGTACCGCCGAATGGCATCTCCATGTGGGTGTGAGCGTCGATGCCGCCGGGAATGACGTACTTACCGGTCGCATCGATCACCGTGTCGACATTGGCGGCCACGTCGAAGCCGAGCAGATGCGATCCGGGGGCGAGCAGGGCTGCGATGGTCTCGCCGTCGATGAGCACGTCGGCGAGCGCTGTGCCGGTCGAGTTGACGACCGTGCCGTTGGTGATGAGAGTCTTCACGGCGGCGTCCCTACGGCTTCGGAATGCTGGTGTAAGACTCGGGACGACGGTCGCGGTAGAACTGCCAGTTGTCCCGAACCTGTCGGATCATGTCCATATCGAGATCGCGGATCACGATCTCCTCGTGCTCACCGCTGCCATACCCGCCGATGATGTTGCCCTGAGGGTCGACGAACTGGCTGTTGCCATAGAAGGTGACCGCAAGATCGCCGTATTCGTTGTCTTCGCGGCCCACCCGGTTGGGTGCGGCGACGAAGTAGCCGTTTGCTCCGGCGGCCGCGGGCTGCTCGATTTCCCATAAGCGGTTTGAGAGGCCCGGCTTGGTGGCATTGGGGTTGAAGACGATCTGCGCTCCGTTGAGGCCGAGCTCTCGCCATCCCTCCGGAAAGTGGCGGTCATAGCAGATGTAGACGCCGATCGGTCCGACCGCCGTCTGGAAGACGGGGTACCCGAGATTGCCGGGGCGAAAGTAGAACTTTTCCCAGAACTTGTCGAGGTGCGGGATGTGGTGCTTGCGGTACTTACCGAGGATCGTGCCGTCGGCATCCACCACAACGGCGGTGTTGTAGTAGACGCCGGGCATGTCCTCCTCGTAGATGGGGAGCACCATTACGAGGTTCAGTTCCCTGGCGAGGGCTGCGAATCGCTGCACGATCGGGCCGTCGGCGGCTTCCGCATATGCGTAGTACTTCGCGTCTTCGGTGATGCCGAAATACGGCCCGTAGAAGAGCTCCTGGAAGCAGATAACTTGGGCACCGTCGGCGGCCGCGTCACGAGCGAATTGCTCGTGCTTTGCGATCATCGATTCCTTATCACCGGTCCACGTGGTCTGGGTGATCGCTGCGCGTACGACAGTCAATTGGGCCTCTTTCGCCGAGCTGTATCTCTGAACGGTTTTGTTATTGTGCGCCGTAAACATTTCCCTTATGTTTCTGTGAATGACGTTGGCGTAAACATAGGGCTGATTCGAATCCAGATCAATCATTGACAGCGGAGGCCTGATGTGAAGCCCATCGCTCAAGCCGTCGAAGAGCCGACGCCGCATGGCATCGCGGCCACCGTGGCCCGGCTGATCACCTCGGGCGACCTGGCGCCCGGCGACCGCCTTCCGACCGTGCGGGAACTCGCCCTCGATCTCGGAGTGAGCCCCGCGACGGTCAGCCACGCCTGGCAGGCACTCTCGGGCGTCGGTCTCATCGTCTCCCGCGGGCGCAGCGGCAGTTTCGTGATGGCCACGCCCCGCAAGTGGCTGCCGCCCCGGTTCCAGGGGCTTGCCGGGCAACTCGAGGCGACCCGCCTTGACCTCTCGAGCGGCACTCCCGACCCACAACTGCTGCCTGCACTCGGTCCCGCGCTCTCTCGCGTCGCCGAACGCGCGGGAACGGCGAGCTACCTCGACCAGCCGGTGATCCCGGAGCTCGAAGCGGTGCTCCGATCAAGCTGGCCGTATGCGGTCGAGTCGATCACGGTGGTTGACGGCGCTCTGGACGCACTCTCCCGCGCGATGGAGAGCGTCATCCGCTTTGGCGATCGCGTCGTCGTTGAGGATCCAGGGTTTCCCCCAATATTTGACCTGCTCGACCATATCGGAGCCGTGCGCGTGCCGGTCGGCCTTGACGAGTACGGCATGCGTCCCGACCTGCTCGCGGAGGCGCTCACCCTGCGACCCAGCGCCATCCTGCTGCAACCCCGCGCGCAGAATCCCACGGGCCGGTCGCTGACTACAGCCCGCGCGGAAGAACTGGCCAGCGTCATCCGCCGCAGTCACCACGCGAGCGATGCCGTGGTGATTGAAGACGACCACTCCGGCGAAATTGCGATTGCCCGCGATGTGAGCCTGGGGAGGTGGCTACCCGGGCAGGTGCTGCACATCCGCAGCTTCTCCAAGTCCCACGGACCGGACCTGCGTATCGCGGCGCTCGGTGGGCCGACCGAGCTCATTGAACGGCTCGTCGCCCGGCGTATCCTCGGCCCGGGCTGGACCTCGCGCATGCTGCAGCGGATTCTTTATGACCTGCTCATCGATTCGACCTCGATCTCTGCGGTGAACGACGCCAGGCGCATCTACCGCTCTCGGCAGCAACGACTGTCGGGGGCATTGGCCGCCAACGGTGTGACGCTGCCGCCCTCCGACGGCATCAACACCTGGGTCGAGGTGGCGGACGAGCGGTCTGCCATCGTGCAGTTGGCAGCGGCGGGCATCCGGGTAGCGGCAGGGACGCCCTTCGAGGCGAGTACCAGCGGGAACTTCGTGCGGGTGACCGTCGGCCTGGTGCGCAGCGACTTCGACTCGATCGCCAAGCACCTCGCGACGGCCGCTCGCGCCTGAGACCTGGTCCGTGCACCTGCCGCGGCCGGCCTGACCTCCGCCAACGAACCGTGCTGGCATTTGTCAGCCACGCGGTCGAACCTGTGACCGCATGGCTGGCAAATGGCGGCACAGTCGACGCGAGAGCGACGATCGGGCGCGCGGTCACCGCGGCACGGCGCGCGCCGGGACGCGGAGGAACAGCAGCGCGAGCACCCCGCAGGCCAGGTAGAGGGCGGCCTGTGCGTCCAGGATCGGCAGCACTCCGACGCGGTCCGCGAGGATGCCAGCCGTCACCAGTCCCACCCCCTGGGCAGCCAGAGCGAGAGTGTTCATCGTCGCCACGACGCGACCGATCGAGCCGGGTGGGGTGATCCCCTGCACCAGCGTGATCGTGCCAGCCGTCGTGGCGATCGCGGGGATGCCCATCGCCACGAAGAGCGCGACGTAAAACACCACTCCCGTGCTCACCGGTGCAAAATTCCAGGTGACAAGCGCGATAGACCCGAAGACCAGGAATCCCCAGCCGATGAGCGTGCGCGTGCTGAGCCGACGGATGAGCAGGCCGACAACCAGTCCGCCCAGGATTCCGCCGATCGCCTGGACTCCGCGCAAAAGCCCGACCTCCGTGTCGTTCGCCCCGAGGATGCGCACGACGAACACTACGAAAAGCACGAGGAAGACGCCCTGGGCGAGAGCGGCGAGGCACTCGATAATGAGGATGACGCCGAGCGGAGACGTGCGGCGGATCGTGGAGATCCCGGCGGCGAGGTCCTTGAGGAGTCCCACTGCGGGGGCTGGCGTCACGTCCGCCGGAGCATCAACTCGAGCGAGGAACAGCAGCGCTGCGCTCACCAGGTAGCTCGCGACATCCATCACGACCACTCCCCCGAGCCCGAGAGTGGCGAACACGATTCCACCGAGCGGAGAGCCGACGAGCCGCGCGAGGTTGTCGCCAACGGCCACGAGCGAATTGGCCGACCCCAGCTGCCGGGAGGGAACCAGACGCGGCAGCAGCGCCTGGCGGGCCGGCTGTAGCCCCGCCGCGAGTCCCGCCTGCACTGACGCGACGAGGTAGACGATCCACAATCGGTCAGGAGACGTGAGAAGCAGTGGCAGCAGTGCGAGGCCCTGCGCGAGGGTGAGTGCGATCATCGTGCGGCGGTGATCGTAGTGATCGACGAGCACACCGAGCACCGGCCCGAAGACGAGTACCGGCAGCAACTCGGCGATGAATACCGTGGATGCCCCGAGCGCTGAGCCCGTCGCCGCGAAGACGTACAACGGCAGCGCGATCATGAGCAGCCAGTCGCCCGTATCGGAGACGAGGCTGCCAGAGAAGACCAGCGCGAAATCGCGCTGCCGCAGCGGCGAGCGCACCCTGGTCGAAGCGGTGGTCATCGACTCACATCCGGATGACGGAACGCGTCAACCTGCACGTACACGACCTCGCTGCCGACCGGGGCATCCTCCCGGGTCAGCCCGATGTAGGGGCGGATGAGCGCATCGAGTTTCTCGCCGAGCGCGTGGAGTTCAGCGGGAGTCATGCGAAGCGCGTAAGAGTGTGCGGATGCCGCGGCCCGCCACTGTCCGGGAGTCTCTCCGTGCAGCGCAAGTGCCTTCTTCTGCAGCCGAGCCCCGTCGTCGATCTGCGCCTCGGTGATCATTCGCTCGACAGCAGCCCCCGCGGGATCGCTGTCGTCCGGCGCGCGGAACTCGAATCCGGTCGCAGCGCTCCGCCACGGTCGCTCGCGACCGTCGGCAGACGGCAGCGACTCGACAAAGCCGTACCGGGCCAGCAATCGCAGGTGGTAGCTGCAGTTGGAGGCGGTCGAACCGACGGCCTCGGCGCACTCGCTCGCGGTCTGCGAACCGAAGGACATCACGTGATTGAGGATCGCCAGGCGCAGGGGGTGGGCGAGCGCTCGCAGCGCGCGGGCATCCGTCACCGAGCGTCGGTTTTCAGGCCTCGGATCCGCCGATTCGAAAGACATGTTTCAGATTATAACGAGAAGAACTCCCGCATTGTGCTGCCGCACTGTGCTGCCGTTAGTCAGCCATGCTGCCAAACGGCAGCACGGCTGACTAACGGCAGCACAGTCGAACCCAGCGGTGGCTCTTCGTGCTGGTTGGGCGCCTATTTCCGGTGCGACCGCAGCAGCTCGGCAACGTGGATCGCGTCGCCTGACGGCGCGTCTGACTTGCGATCAGGCCGTGCGATGAGCAGATAAAGCAGTCCGACGCCCATCACGATCGCGAGGCCGATGAGCACGATCCAGTCATTCAGGAACACTCCGGATCTGCCGGGCACGGCGAGTAGCACCATCGCGAAGATTCCATAGACCAGCGCCGCGACGTTGACCACGAATCCTGCCCTTCCCAGGCTAAACGGGCCGGCCGGGCGCCAGCCCTTGATCCGCTGCCGCAGTGACGCGAGAACCACGGCTTGGAAGGCCACATAGATGCCAAGCACAGCAAACGAGGTGATCTGGGTGAGCAGCCCGTCTGGGCCGGCAAAGATGATCAGGCACAGGATTACCGGGATGCTACAGGCCACGATGAGGGCATTGACGGGCACTTTGGTGTGGGGAGAAACCCGTGCGAGCCAGGTGTGGCCGGGGATCATGCCGTCCCTGGCGAAGGAGAACAACAGCCGGCTCGCCGCCGCCTGCAGGCTGAGCACACAAGACAGGAAGGCGGTGAGGGCGACGAGCAGGAAGATCTTGGCTCCCACATCGCCGAGCGAAGCCTTCAGAATTGCCGGGATCGGATCGGCGTCCTTTCCGCTCACAATCGCCGCGAGGTTTGGCGCTGCCATGACATAGCCGCCGAAGGCAAACAGGGAAGACACCCCGCCGACCAAGATCGTGAGGATCATCGCCCTGGGGATGCGCCTGGCCGGATCTGCGACCTCTTCCGCGACGTCGCCGCAGGCTTCGAATCCGTAGAAGAGGAAAAGTCCGGCGAGGGCCGCACCGAGGAAGGCGGCGGCATAAGATCCGTTGCCTTCGACGCCCATCGAGTTGAAGAAGACGCTGAATTCATGGTGCCGCTGGAAGATCAGCAGATACAGTCCGACCGCGATAACCCCGATGAGTTCCGCGGCAAGGCCGATTCGGGCGACTCGCCCGAGCGTCTTCGTGCCGGTGAAGTTGAGCCCGAGTGCCACGACCAGGAACAGCACGGTCAGCCCGAGGGTCACCGTCTTGGTGATCGGCAGGCCGACCAGGCTCGCGAGGAACCCGCTGCCGAACTCTGCGACAGCGGTGATGGTGACGATCATCGCCCAGATGTAGACCCAGGCCGACATCCACGCGTAGCGACGCCCCCAGAGCCGACGCGTCCAGGGGTAGATGCCGCCGTGGATCGGGTATTGCGACACGACCTCCCCGAATACCAGGGCCACGAGCATCTGCCCACCACCCACGATCAGGAGCCAGAAGATCGACGGTGGACCGCCGGTGGAGACGGCGAGTGCGAACAGCGAATAGACGCCGACGAGCGGGGAGAGGTAGGTGAAGCCGAGGGCAAAGTTGGCCCACAACGTCATCGATCGGTCGAAAGAGTCTTCGTAGCCCAGAACCGCGAGGTGCTCGCTATCAGCGAGTTCGGGGGATGGGGAGGAATCAACGGGCATTGGTACCTTTCGGGAGCTTCGATGTGCCGTCGCGATCGGCAATGACCGCGAGAGCCTCAACGAGTGAGATGAACAACAAGTGAGATAAATCTAATCGGCGGATGGCCGCGCCACGCTGTAACCACGATGCTTTTTGGCCACACGGTGTGCCGCCCGTAGTCAGCGTCCTGTCTCTCGCCCTGATCGTCGGCAGTGCCGTACTATCCGCGGTGCAGTGCCGAGTGCGCGTGGCTCGTCGGCAAGCCCGAAGACTAGAGTTAGGCAACGACCCCTGTGCTGGATGTGGTGCGGTGCGTTCTTCCCGGATATGAGAAGACAGGTCTCCGTCGGACATGAACACCCGACGCGATACCTGTCCGCACTCACCTGGAGGCCCTGCCGTGCCCGTTCATTCCCGCATCCTCGCCCTCGGCGTCGCCAGCTTGTTCGCTCTCACCGCGTGCGCCACGGCATCTGCCGCGCCCCCGTCCTCCCCGAGTACCTCCGCCTCCGCCTCGGGCAAGATCGACAACTGCGGCACCACCGTTGACTTCACCGGCGCCGCTCCTAAGCGGGTAGTGACGATCAAGTCGTCCTCCACGGAGATGCTGCTCGCGCTAGGCCTCGGCAACAGAATCGTCGGCACCGCCTTTCAGGACGGCCCGGTGCCGTCCGCCTGGAAGGCGCAAGCCGCGACGCTCACCTCGTTGTCGAACTTCGTGCCGTCACAGGAGGTCGTGCTCGCCACGGAGCCCAACCTTGTCTATGGCGGCTGGGAATCCAACTTTTCGGCTGACGGCGCGGGCACCCGTGGCGAACTTGCCACCCTCGGGGTCTCCACCTACGTCTCGCCCGCTGCCTGCAAAGAGGTCGGCTACCAGCCGACAAGGCTGCGTTTCAGCGACATCTTCTCCGAGATCGACCAGGTCGCCGCGATCTTCCGGGTGAGCGACGCGAAGCTGCTTGCGACGCAAAAAGCCGAGCTGGCCTCGATCACCCCAGACACTCGCGGACTCACCGCTCTCTGGTATTCCTCCGGTGAGGACTCTCCCTATGTGGGCGCCGGCATCGGTGCGCCCCAGCTCGTGCTCGACACCATCGGCCTGAAAAATGTGGCCGGGTCGGTGAAAGATACCTGGACATCCTTCAACTGGGAGTCAGTGGTCGAGGCCGACCCTGATGTGATCGTGCTCGTGGATGCCAGCTGGAACACGGCTGCGAAGAAAATCCAGTCGCTCGAAACCAACCCGGCCACCGCCAGCCTATCCGCGGTGAAAAACCATCGCTACCTCACGGTGCCATTCGCCGCAAGCGAGGCCGGCGTGCGCACGGTGTCGGCGGCGAAGGACCTTTCACACCAGCTCGCGAAACTCGACCTCAAGTAACCCCGTGAGCCGTGCGACCCGATCCATCCTGATGGGAGTGTTCCTCGCCGCGCTCCTGCTGCTCTCCGTTACCTTCGCCATCACGATCGGTCCGGCGAACATCACTGCACAGGGTGTCTGGGGCTCGGTGTTGCACCATCTCGGTCTCGGTCCAAGCCCGCTGAGCGTGCTGCGGGATGGAATCGTCTGGCAGCTGCGGTTACCCCGCGTGCTCACCGCCGCCGCCGTCGGCGCTGGGCTCGCGCTGAGCGGCGCCGTGATGCAAGCACTCACGCGCAATCCGCTTGCCGATCCCTATCTGCTCGGGCTGTCATCCGGAGCGTCCCTCGGCGCGGTCGCGGTGCTCCTGCTCGGAGTGGCGATCCTGCTGCCGCTCGCCGCCTTTCTCGGCGCGATGCTCGCGCTCGGACTCACGCTGTCACTGGCATCGTCGCTCGGGAGAATCACGCCGTCGCGCACGGTGCTTGCGGGGCTCGCCGTGTCGTCGCTCGCTGCCGCGGTCACGAGCCTGGTGATCTTCTGGACGGTCACCGGCGACTCCTACCGCGAGATCCTCGGCTGGCTGCTCGGATCGCTCGCTGGAGCGCGCTGGCCGGCGGTCGGTATCGGTTTCGCCGCCATCCTGATCGCTGGGCTTCCGATTATGGTGAGCGGTCGCATTCTCGATGCCTTCGCGTTCGGCGATACCGCGGCGGCCTCCCTCGGCATCAACGTGCCGGGGGCACGCTGGACCCTGCTGGCTGCGACCGCGCTGCTCACCGGCGCAATGGTGTCGGTGAGCGGATCCATTGGATTCGTCGGGTTGATCCTGCCGCACGCCGTGCGGCTGCTCGTCGGGCCGCGGCATCGGGCCCTCCTTCCGCTCTCCGCTATTGTCGGCGCGATCTTCCTGATCTGGGCGGACACCGCCGCGCGATCGCTGTTCGACCCACGCGAGCTCCCGGTGGGCATCGTCACCGCCATCATCGGCGCGCCGGTGTTCGCCGTGCTGCTCACCCGCCGCCGGAGTGCAACATGAGTGCGGCGGATACCACCTCGGCTGGCCTCGACGCCCGCCGCGTCGACGTGCGCATCGACGGCACGCTCATCCTGGATGGCGTGGACTGCACAGTCGCCGCTGGCACCTTCTCGGCCCTCATCGGCCCGAACGGCGCGGGCAAGTCGACGCTGCTTCGCGTGCTCGCCGCCGTGGACCGACCGGAGGATGGCACCGTGCGCTTCGGACCGGATGATCTCTTCGCGCTTGGCCGACGACAGCGGGCGCGCCTCGTGGGGTTCGTCGAACAGGATTCGGGAACCGAGCTTTCGCTGTCGGTGCGCGAGGTCGTGGCCCTCGGACGCATCCCGCACCAGGGGTTCTTCGGCGATGCGACGGCTGAGGACCACGCAGTGGTCGAGTCGGCCCTCGATGCCGCCGACGTGCGTGCGCTCGCGGAGCGCGATGTCACGACGCTCTCCGGCGGAGAGCACCAGCGGGTGCTGCTTGCCCGCGCCCTCGCCCAGCAACCGACCTTGCTCGTGCTCGACGAGCCGAGTAATCACCTCGATATCGCGGCGCAGCTCGCCGTGCTCGGTCTTCTGCGATCGTTAGCCTTCAGCGGAGTCACTGTGCTGGCCGCATTGCACGATCTCAACCTTGCGAGCGCCTACTGCGATCACGTGATCGTGCTGCGCGATGGTACGGTTTTCGCGGCAGGGCCGACCGCGGAAATCATCACCCCGAGGCTGGTGCGCGAGGTCTATGGCGTGCGGGCGACCGTGCTCGAGAATCCTCAGACCGGCCGACCGATGGTGGCCTTCGGCCCGCTCGGCTAACAGGGTGCGAAACACTTCCGATGGCGGCGTCCTCGTCGAGGCAGACGCTCAGTCGCCCAACCGTGAACTGCGCCTCATCCCCGACCAGGCGGACGAGGGAAAGAGGGTTGACCGCATGCGGCGTGAGCGATCGGCGGACGCTCGAAGGTGGACGATGATCTGACGCGCGTCGGCAGCGAGCGATACCGAGCTGGTGATGAGCAATCCCCGACGCGCCGAGCCGACGGCGCTTCCGTAGCTCTCGCGTTCCACTGCCGCCCTCAAACGATCAGTCGAGCCGCGTTCCGCACCGCCGAGAGCCTCTACGATCAGGTGCGCTGCATCCCGCGGAGTCGCGGTGTCGGGCACTTCTGTGCCCAAGTCCGCCGCGGTGTCAAGCACCTCCCGCCAGGCCATGAGCGCGGTCGCTTCTCCCCGGGCGACCGCCCGAAGCCGCCGACGACGCACGAGGACACGGATCGCCGCAGGGGCTAACGCGAGCATGGCCACCATGAGAAGGGCGACGACCAGCCAAATCCAATTGCTAGCCGAGGTGGCCAGGCTGGCACCGGCAGCACCCTGCGTCGTCGGCTCCGGAGCAAGCGGCGGCGGCGAGACCGAAGGCCGGGCAGTCGTGCTGCCCGACGGCGAAGATGCGGCGGTATTGACCGGCGTCGGCACATCCGGGGATGCCGCATCCGCATACGCCGGCACGTTACCGCGGCCGACGGTTGGCTCGAAACGAGTCCAGCCGATGCCTTCGAAGTAGAGTTCCGGCCAGGCGTGCAGGTCGTGCGACGTGACAGTGAATGCAGTGCGACCGTTGATCTGCTCGGGTAGCTGGGTGCCAGGAAGGAAGCCAACGGCGACACGCGACGGGATGCCGAGGCTCCGCGCCATTACCGCCATAGCCGATGCGAAGTGGATGCAGTATCCCGCCTTGGCCGCAAGAAACGCGGCAATCACCGTCATGCCGATACCGTCATAGCCCTTGTCCACTGGCGCAGTCTCGGAGTACTGGAAGTTCCCGTCGCGGAAGAACCCCTGAAGCAGAAGAGCCTTCTCGTAATTGCTTGTGGCCCCACCGGCGACCCGTGTGGCGGTCTGGGAGATGATCTTCGGCATGGCCGGCGGCAGGGCGAGGAAGCGGTCGAAGCCGGTCGGTACTGTCGTGCCCGCACTCTTCAGCTGGGCCGGCGTCGGCTGGATGATGAGGCTCGTCGCCCGGTAGGTCTCATTACTCGCATCGCGGGTGGGACTCTTCACGGCGAGGCCATCGGAATCCCAGTACCAGTCGCCCTCGAGACCGCCGACGCGCGACGTCGGGTAGGGCAGCGGGAGCCACGGACTCGTGAGCCCGTCAACGGTCACGAAGATCTGGTCTTCCTTCTTGGCAACATCGGCCGAGAGTCCGGGCGGCGCCCCGATCGCAGTCGGGGTGTTGGCAGAGCGCTGCCGAAAGGCATCCGGCGCCCAGTTGGACCCACTGAAGTTTTGCAGACTCACGAGTCGCAAGTACTGGGCCGTGCCGGAATCGCTGCTGTAGCCGAGCACGGTGTGCTCCACGTCTTGCCGCAGGTTCTGCCCGAGAGAGAGCACCGGGTTCACTCCCGAGTTGAAGCCGGTGCCGTTCGTGTTCTGCGCCGGTCTCACCTCGGGCAGCAGCAGCGGCGCGACGAGCGTGCCGACCAGCACCACCGCAGAGAGCGCGAGAGTGAGTCCGGTCTGTCGCCCGGATGCGTTAGCGCGCAGGAGAAGCAGGTAACAAAGCGCGGCGAGCACAAACACGATCGGATCGGTGACGTCGATAGAGATGACGCTCGGAACCGCGAGCAACACCAGCAAGGGAATACCCGCGAGCGCGGGCGAGCGCAGCGTATTCACCAGCAGGTCAGCGAGCAGGGAAAGGGCGCCGACTCCCAGACAGAGCAGGAACATGATCGGGGTGATCGCCGTCGCCGGCAGGGACTGCCGCGCGATAGAAAAGTTGGCAGCCTCAATGAGCTGCTGGGAAGCATCCCAGGATTGGGGGGTCGGGATCAGGCCGAACACCGCGGTCGAAGGCACGAAGATCGCGGTGACCGCGAGCACTAACACGATCGCCGACACCATCGGCGGGAGCAGCCGACGAAGGGTGATCGCTCCGACAGCGTCGAAGCGAACCGGCATGATCCGCCGAACAATCGCCGCGCTGCCGAGAAGCAGGATGCTGATCACGGCCAGCTCGAACCACCACGCCACACCGTCGAGGATCACGTGGAGGCCTGCGATCGTCACCAGCAGGGCCAGCACCAGGGCGCCGGTCGTACGCAACTCGGATGAGCCGCCTGTCCGACCGGGCGGTGTGCGGGTCGGAGGTCGACCGGCCTCGGGCGCCGGTCGCGTCGCGAGGTCAGGAAGGGTCATCCGCGACTTCCCCATCGACGGAGGCTCCGGTGCGCGAGGTGGTGCGCACCCGACCGGACAGCATCGCTCCGAGCGCAAGCCAGGCATGCTCGATGGAGTCGTTGACCTGCACTGTCACGCAGAGCCAGCCGGCTTCACTGAGCGTACTCGCGAGGGCGAGCTGCCGCGGAGCGACGAGAAAAACCACCGCAAGATCGAAGGCGAGTCGCTGGGCACCCAAGCGCTCGACTGTTGCGGCGTCAGGATCCGAGAGGATTGCGACAACCGAACCCTGCGACCGATCGGGCCGCTGTACCCCGCGAAGTAGCGAGAGTTCCTCCGCTGGTTGGCTGCTGAGAACCACCGACGCGAGGCTCTCGAGAAACTCCTCCGGATGTTCGAGCGACGCCACTTGGGATGGTGCGGTTTCAATCACCTGTGTGAGGAATCCGGCGCGAGCGAGATGGACCCCGAGCGATGCGGTGAACGCCACCGCCCATTCGAACGCCTCGCTCAGTCGCGCATTCGTGTCATCGGAGGGAGCGACGTCGTGATAGTGGGAGAGACGGGTATCGAGCAGGATGCGGGCTTCAGCGTGGCTACGCTGCTCTTCCTGCCGTACCATCAGCTGTCCGGCATGGGCCGAGGCGCGCCAGTGCACTCGCCGGAGCGCGTCACCGCGACGGTATTCGCGCGTCATCAAATCGTCTTCGCCCCCGAGCGCCCGGCGCTGCAGCATTCGTGTCGGGCCCTCGTCCGCCGACATCGAGACGATGCCGTCTGCGAGCGATACCAGGGCCGGGGTCACGGTGAGCGGCTCACTTATCCCGGCGACAAGGGCCCCGTCGGCGAGCGCGAACGGGTCGGAGAAGTCCACCAGCATCGGCCCGACGTCGAACACCCCTCGTGCCGGCGGGATCAACTCGTAGCGCATGAGTGCGCTCGAGGCGCGGCTTGCGAAGCGAGGGCCGCGGGGAAGCAGAGCCGGAAGTCGTGCCGTTTCCGTGGCGTAGGGATGCCACGACAAAAGGTCGCGCCAGTTGGCTTCGGCGGTGCTCGAGGAGGAGAGGGTGGCCACTCGCACCTCGACCATCGTCGGATGACCGACGCTCACCACCGCCGGGGAGAACGAGTGCTGCACCGACAGCCGCATGCGCCGCAGCCGCACGAAAGCGAGCGCGAGCAGGGGAAGAAGCGCGAGGAACGAACCGAGGTAGAGCAGTTCGCGGCGACCAAGCCAATATGACGAGGGGACGACGACAGCCCCACTGACCAGGAGTACCCAGCCGCGCCGGGTGAGTCGCGCGATGCGGCGTCCCCTGGCCGAGGTGCGGGATGTACCGGCGGCCGTCGTGAGTGCTTTCGCTGCAACTCGTGAGGCGACGGTGGATCGCGCCTTTTGGCCCGCCGGCCGAGCCCCCCGCGCAGCCATCGCGTTGGTCAGGCCGGGCCCACGGCGCCGAGAGGCACCGGGGTGGCCGCGACGATGCGCTCGATGATGTCGGCTACAGCGGCGGTGGCAAAGGGATTGCCGTTGCCCGCTACGCGGTTTGCGGGAATGAGGCGATGGCCGAGTAGGGGAATAGCGAGAGCGTCAATGTCGTCGGGAAGCACGAATTCGCGACCATCCAGTGCCGCTCGTGCCTTCGCTGCCCGCACCAACTGCAGGGTCGCACGTGGGCTCGCACCGAGGCGCAGGTCTCGGTCACGACGCGTGGCCTGCGAAATGCTCACCGCATACTGCTCAACAGCCCAGGACACGAATACGTTTCGCACCGTCGCGATCATTGCGATGAGCTGCACCGTGGACACCACCGGCTGCAGATCGGCGAGCGGACTCGATGATTCGCGGGTGCGCAGCATCGCGAGCTCAGCTGCTTCGTCGGGGTAGCCCATCGAGATGCGGGCCATGAACCGGTCGCGCTGCGCCTCGGGAAGCGGGTAAGTCCCCTCCATCTCGAACGGGTTTTGAGTGGCGATAACGGTGAAGGGCGACGCGAGAATGCTCGTCGATCCGTCGACCGTGACCTGTCCCTCCTCCATGCTCTCGAGCAGCGCGGACTGGGTCTTCGGGCTTGCGCGGTTGATCTCGTCACCGATCACGATGTTCGCGAAGATCGGTCCCGGCTTGAATTCGAACTCGCGCTCAACCTGGTTGTAGATCGAAACTCCGGTGATATCGGAGGGAAGCAGGTCCGGTGTGAACTGAATGCGGTTGACAGTACAATCGACTGACTTGGCCAGTGCGCGAGCGAGCATCGTCTTGCCGACACCCGGCACGTCTTCGATGAGCAGATGACCCTCGGCCAGAAGCACGGTGAGCGCCATCTGCACGACATCGCGCTTACCGTCGATCACCGTCTCGATGCTGCGGACGATCTCGCTCGAGAGCCGGTAGAAATCATCGACATGCATCGCGCCTTCGACGCCACTATTCATAGGACCCACCTGCTGTTCGACATATCTTTCGCGAGTCTGCCAGAGCGCGGATGACAATCAGTCTGAATGTAGCGAATACTCAGACACCATCGATCCGGCATTCAGATGCCGGGTCGCACTCGGTCGGTTAGCGTTGGGTACGTGAAAATAACGGTACTCTCCGGCGGAGTCGGCGGCGCACGTTTTCTTCGCGGACTGCGTCACCACCTCCGCGAAGCCCAGCCCGATGGAGCCGGCGGCACCACCGTCGAGGTCACCGCCGTGGTGAACACGGGCGATGACATGTGGCTGAATAGCCTGCGCGTCGCGCCCGATCTCGACTCGATTATGTACACCCTCGCGGGGGCGAATGACGAAGTGCGCGGGTGGGGCCGCGTGGGCGAGACGGAACGGGTCAGTGCCGAATTGACTGCCTATGGCGTCGGTTGGCCATGGTTCACTCTCGGCGATCTCGACCTCGGTACTCACATCGCCCGCAGCCATTTCCTGCGGTCCGGGCTGACCCTGACGGAGGCGACCGTCCGGATCACCGCCCGATGGGGTCTGGGAGTAACGCTCCTGCCAGTGACCGACGACGAAGTGGAGACTCAGGTGGTCACCGACGAGGGCAGCATGCACTTCCAGGAGTGGTGGACCCGGCACCGGGCCGCCATCCCTGCCCGACATTTCGTGCAACAGAATGTGGCTACAGCGAACCCTGCCCCCGGCGTGCTCGACGCGATCGGCGCGGCCGACATCATTCTGATCGCTCCGTCGAATCCAGTGGTGTCGATCGGCACGATCCTCGGAATCCCTGGAATACGGGCGGCACTGGTCGAGGCATCCGCACCGATCGTCGGAGTCTCGCCGATAATCAATGGGGCCGCCGTGCGTGGGATGGCGGATGCCTGTCTCACCGCAATCGGTGTCGCCACCTCCGCCGAGGCGGTCGCGCTGCATTACGGTGGGCACAGGGCGGGAGGACTCCTCGATGCCTGGCTAGTGGATGAGGCGGATGCCGACTCTGTCGCCGCTCTCGAACCG
>JAYTTG010000209.1:0-1933 GCA_043745175.1 Microbacteriaceae bacterium | reverse complement strand
GCCTTCGAAAAGCTCACCAGCTCGTTGATCGGGCAATACAACGAGCTTGCCCCGCGCCAGGTTCCCGACCACCACGTCAACGGTGCCCTCACCATCGGCGAGAATATCGGCGACCTCGGCGGGCTCTCGATCGCCTGGAAGGCCTACCTCATCTCCCTGGCCGGCGAGCAGCCTCCGGTGATCGACGGCCTTTCGGGTGCCGAGCGCTTCTTCCTCTCCTGGGCGCAGGCCTGGCAGCAGAAGGGACGTGACGAGGAGATCATCCGCCTGATCGCCATCGATCCGCACTCGCCAAACGAGTTCCGCTGCAACCAGATCGTGCGCAATATTGACGGGTTTTACGACACATTCAGAGTTGCTGAATCGGATGGGCTCTGGCTCGATCCCGAAGAGCGCGTGACCATTTGGTAGTTGGCACTCGCGATCACGAGCGCCGTGAGCGACTGCGCTTACCGCGCCTCGGTCGCCACCGCGGAGTCGGCGGAGCGGAAAGCTTCGCCGGCGGCTTCATCGCGCTCGCACAATTGGCCTATGCGGGCGCCACAGTCTCGGCGAGCGTGATCGACCTGCAAACGGGCCTTACCCTCGTCTCGATCGACGATCGGGTTGCGATGCCGACCGCGAGCGTCGGCAAGATCCTGCTCCTCATCGAGGTCTCGGCGCGCATCACCACGCGTGATGCCGCCGGGTTTGGCATCCTCGACAAGACACCCGGGGATGCCGTGGGTGATTCCGGTATCTGGCAGCGGCTGCAGGCGCCCGCGCTTCCCGTCACCGATCTTGCGCTGCTCGTCGGCGCAACCAGCGACAATCTCGCGACGAACGTGCTGCTCCGCCAGGTGGGGCTCGACTCGGTGCGCGCCCGCGGCGAGGCCCTCGGGCTCTCGCGCACAGCGCTGCTCGACCTCGTGCGCGACCACCGTGGTCCGGATGATGCGCCGCAATTGTCCATCGGATCCACCGCCGAGCTCTCGCGGCTGTTCTCCTCCCTTGCGAGGGGACAGGTCGTCGATGCCGTGACGAGCAAGCGCGTGCTCGGCTGGCTCTCTCATAATGCCGACCTCTCGATGGTGTCGAGTGCGTTCGGACTTGACCCACTGTCGCACCGCACCCCGGATTCGGGCCTGCAACTGGTCAACAAGACCGGCACCGGTATGGGGGTGCGGTCGGAAGCCGGACTGCTGAGCGGATCCCGCACCGGGGTAGCCTATGCGCTCACTGTCAAGTTCAGCAGCACCGATCTTGCCGCGCGGCTGCGCGTGCTGGAGGCTATGCGTACCTTCGGTTTCGATCTTCTCGAGTATGTCTACTAATACCCCCCGTTCGAGTGGTACTCATTCGGGTGGTCTTTCGTGTAAAGTCTGCAACGGCGCCGCTGTCTGAACCCGAAATCCACGCGGCGTTGAATTGCCCTTATTTCCCGACCCGAACCCAATCGGTTACCCAGCCGAACTGACGCCCCCGACGTCTGCATCACCGCCGCCCCAGCGCCCCCGAAGCGCGAAAAGACAGCCGTGTGGTGCTCCCTGCCAAAGGCCGACGTAAATCTCCCTTACCCAGGAGCACGTCATGAAGAGAATCCTTGCCGCCACCACGACGATCGTGATCGCGATCGGCCTTGCTATAACCGGCGTCTCGACCGCGAACGCGGACGAAGCCGTCGCCCCCGATATGTCGAAGGCCGTTGTCGCGACGACCCCCACTCCCGCCGACACCTCGTCGAAGCCGAGCCCGGTGGCGTCGAGCCCGACTATCGTGCCGACTCCCTCCGCCTCGCCGGCTCCTTCCGCCTCGCCGATGGAGCGTTCCGCTGCACCACTGTCGGTCGCACTGACTTCTCCGAAACCGTCGGCGAGCGCGATCCCGTCAGGAGAGAAATGCCTTCCCGTTTCTGCGGTGACCTACTCCTACGATCGGACGAAAAACAGCGGCA
>JAYTTG010000208.1:0-1939 GCA_043745175.1 Microbacteriaceae bacterium | reverse complement strand
GCGCGCGGGTCGCGACGGCCGGCGTATCCGGCCTCGGACAACATCTCGGCGGCGGTCTCGCTCAGGGAGCCCTTGTTGGGCACTGCGATTCGCAACATTGTGGGGGTCTCTTCGGTGGTGGGTGGCAGCTGAGGGAAAGGCGAACTCACAGATGTCGGTAGACGTCCGCTGTGGTCAAGCCCTTCGAGATCATGAGCACCTGCAGGTGGTAGAGCAGCTGGGAAATCTCTTCTGCCATCTCATCACGAGATTGGAATTCGGCCGCCATCCAGACCTCGGCAGCCTCTTCGACGATTTTCTTTCCGATGGCGTGGACTCCGGCATCGAGCTCCGCAACGGTGCCAGAACCTGCGGGGCGCGACAGTGACTTCTCGCTGAGCTCAGTAAACAGGTCGTCGAACGATTTCACATCTGCAAGGCTACCGGGTGCCAGCGGATGCCACCGGCTCGAGGCGCACGATGACCGCCTTCGACACCGGGGTGTTGCTGCCAACGGCGGCACTGGCGAGCGGAATGAGAACATTCGCCTCCGGGAAGTACGCAGCAGCGCATCCCCGGGCCGTCGGATAAGACACGACCCGGTAGTTGCGAAGCACCCGGTCAGGCTCTCCCGGCCATTCGCTGAAGATGTCGACGCGCTGACCGTCATCGAGTGACAACTCGGCGAGATCATCCGGGTTGACGAACACCACGTCCCGACCGTTCTTGATGCCGCGATACCGATCATTGAGGCTGTAGATCGTCGTGTTGAACTGGTCGTGCGAGCGGAGGGTCTGCAGGATCAGCCGACCCGCTGGCCGTTCGAGCGGCTCGAGTTCGTTGACGGTGATCATGGCCTTGCCGGTGGCGGTGTCGAAGCTGCGACTGTCACGCGGACCGTTCGGAAGCACAAAACCGCTCTTGCGGCGGATCTTGGCGTTGAAATCCTCAAACCCCGGCACTACATGCCCGATATGTTCACGAATCGTGTCGTAATCTGCCTCGAAGGCAGCCCAGTCGACCGGCACGGTGTCGCCGAGCACCTCCGTTGCCAGCCGGGTCACGATCGACACCTCTGAGAGCAATCCCGGTGCAACGGGAGGAACGCTCCCGTGGGTAGCGTGCACAGCGCAGACGGTGTCTTCAACCGAGAGGAACTGCGGACCCGACGCCTGGAGGTCAAATTCTGTGCGACCCATCGTCGGGAGGATGAGGGCTTCGGTGCCGATGACGGCGTGAGAACGGTTGAGCTTGGTCGACACCTGCACGGTGAGATCGCACCCACGCATCGCCGCTTCGGTGGCTTCCGTATCCGATATCGCGGCAACGAAGTTGCCTCCGAGCGCGAAGAAGACCGAGACCTCGTGCTGTTGCATCGCGGTGATCGCTTTGAGGGCGTCCATCCCATGCTCGCGTGGCGGCGCGAATCCGAACTCCGTCTCGAGCGCGTCGAGGAAGGGAGGCTTCATCTGCTCCCAGATGCCCATCGTGCGGTCACCCTGCACGTTGCTGTGGCCGCGGATGGGAGCTGCCCCCGCCCCCGGCTTGCCGATATTGCCGCGCAGCAGCAGCAGGTTGATCACCTCTTTGAGAGTGTCAACCGCCTTCCGTTGCTGGGTCAAGCCCATGGCCCAGGTGATAATCACCCGATCGGCCGCGATGTAGCGGGCAGCGAGTTCGTCGATCTCTTCCACGGTCAGTCCGGTCGCCGCCAGGACTGCGGTCTCGTCAAGATCGGCGAGGTGAGCGGTGAGGGCTTCGAGCCCCGTCGTGTGCTTGGCGAGGAACGTGTGGTCGAGCACTGTTCCCGGATGGGCCGCTTCCGCGTCCAGCACGCGCTTCGAGATCGCCTGCATCAGCGCCATGTCACCGCCAGACCGAATCTGCAGGAACTGGTCTGCGATAGTCGTACCCTTGCCCGCAATCCCCCGCACCTTCTGGGGGTTCTTGTATCGAAGTA
>JAYTTG010000207.1:0-1940 GCA_043745175.1 Microbacteriaceae bacterium | reverse complement strand
GGCCAATCGTCGAGGGCATCGGCTCGAAGGACGGCTTCGTCGATCCGGAGTACCAGTGGCCGACTTCCGACGCCAGCCCGAGCGGACTCGCTTTCGTCGGCGGCACCTTTTTTCTTGCCGCCTTGCGCGGCGAGCGGCTCTGGGCGATCTCGCCGGGGTCTGCGCCCACGGGGACGGCGACGACTGCCCTTTCCTTTCTTCTCGGATCTCTCGGCCGGTTGCGGGACGCCGTGCCGGGCCCGGACGGCTCACTCTGGCTTCTTACCAATAACACCGACGGGCGCGGATCGCGAACGGCCGGGGATGACAAACTCGTCGAAGTGCGACTGGATGTCTCCCGCACGGGTTAATCTCAAAGGGATGATTACCGGCTACGACCTCGAGACCCTGCGTGAGCTGGTTGACCGCGGCGCGGCGGAATTGCGGCTGCAGGAACTCGGCAACGCTCGAAGCACCGCGGCGCTCGGTGAGAAGGCCGAGCTGCTTCGACTGCTCGGACGTAACGGAGAGGCACTCGTCGCCGCTGAGCAGGCCTTCCGGCTTGCCCACTTCGGCGGAGACCGGGAGCAGCTCACCACGGCGCGACTGCGGCGGGCGCGCGTGTTCCAGTACCAGGGTGAACTCGATCGGGCGCTCGCCGAGATGATCGCGGTGCGCGCAACTGCCGCACTCGAGGAGTGGGCCTCGCTCGAAGGGTCCGCCGCTTATTTCGGGGGCACGGTTCTCTTCGACCTCGGGCGTTTCACGGAGGCGCGGGTGGTATTCACTGCCGCTCTTGACATCCGCTCCGGGTCCGGAGCCCCGGCGGAGGAGGTCGAATCGGTACGATTCGCCCTCGAGACAGCTACCCGATGGGCCTCGACAAATGGCTGAGCTCCTGCGGGTGAGCCGCTGGGCCGATGCCCTGATTGCCCTGCACCTCGATCCCAGCTGGACATTCGCTTTCGACACCGCAAAGACCCGCGCGGGCCTCTGCAATTTCACGTCGAAGACGATCAGTGTCTCGCGCTATCTCGCCTCGCGCTACGAAGACGACGAGATCCACCAGGTGCTGCTGCACGAGGTGGCCCATGCGATCGCCGGCACCCGGGCCGGGCACGGTCCGCGCTGGAAGGCCGTCGCCGTGGATCTGGGCTACGAAGGGAGGCGCCTGCACGATGGAGCCATCGCGAGCGAACTCGCTCCCTGGGTGGGAGCCTGCCCGGCTGGCCACCTGCACTACCGATATCGGCGCCCGAGCCGAACCCTCGCGTGCGGGAAATGCTCGCGACGATTCAACGCGGCCCACACGATCGCCTGGACTCGGCGCGTGGTGGCCCGGCAGCGCTGACCGGTCAGCGGTGCCGGTCCTCCCGCAGCGCTCTGCGTGGCTCTCCGGCGTCAGCGGTTCGGGTCGAACGCGGCCGCCAGGTGGGCTGCAACATTCTTCCAGTGACCCAGCATCATGCGTCGTTCCTCACGATCGGCAAGGCGTTCATGATGGATGCCGATGGTCGTGCCACCATCCGCTTCCTTCACCGAAACCTGAAGCGTAGTGTCGTGTGGCCAGTCGTCCGGATGCCAGGTGAGCCGCACTTTCGTGTTCTCGGTGTAGACACGCACCTCGCCGACCACGCCATCCGCCGTGCGGTAGGCCTCGCCTTTCGCACGCGGGAGGGTGGTCTCTCCCAACCACAGCGGGAGCCCTTCACCCATCAGGAATTGCCAGACGACCTCGCCCGAGGCGGCAACGGTCTGGCGAACTCCGACCTCCCAGCCGGCATCCTTGGTCTTTCCCGTGGTGTCGGTCATGTGGCTCTCTCTCCCGGTGATGCTTTCGACTCTGCCATGAGCGATGCGCCGAGCGCAGGTCCGCGGCAGAGAGGTGAAACCGAAGTAACTGACTATATTGGTTACATGCATGCGACGGAAGGCCGCCCCACCGGCCAGAAAATGACCGT
>JAYTTG010000206.1:0-1940 GCA_043745175.1 Microbacteriaceae bacterium | reverse complement strand
GCCAGAAGCGATCGCCGAGACGGCCTCGAGATACTCCTCACGGGTTTCAATGACGTGAACTTCCACATGAGGAGCCTGCGCGGCCTCGACCGACGGAGCCTCGTCGTTTACTGCCACGGGGAGCACGGTTCGCTCGATCGCGGGCACGTGAGGACGGTCATGGGCCTGGGTACCGTCGAGAAACATCGGCTCTTTTCCGGTGTCGCTCACGTCCGATCTCTGCGGGCCGCTAGCACACTCACTCCTTCGACAGCCGGCGGCAGTCCCGCCAACATGCACAGCAATTCCCCCCAGCCTTCCACATGTGAGGTGATGTCGTGGGCATCGAGGGGAGTCCAGGAGGCGCGAAGTTCAATTTGCGCACCATCACCCTGTGCCGCAAGCGCTCCAAAGCCGGTGGAGAGAATTCGCGTTGCGGTTCCCGATTCTGAAGCGTAGCGGGCACCGCGGGCAGCGAGTGCGTCGACGAGCCACGACCACGCGACATCCGCCAGAAAGGGGTCAAGGCCGATATCGGTTTCAAGCGGAGCCTGCGCGTAGCACACCACGCGAAAAACCCCGCCCCACGCCTCGGGAGCGGACGGGTCGTAGAGCAGGATGAAGCGCCCGGTACCGACGTCAGAATCCGAATTATGACGGGCTGGGGTGACATCCGCCGCGAGGGCGATGCTGAACGGGGCGAGATCGCCGCCAGGCGACGGGATTTCGGTCAGCACAAGCTCTGGACGAAGAGCGGAGCGACGGATGGCATCGAGTGCGGCACGGAACGGGGCCGGCTCCGGTTGTCCTCTGGCTGTTTCGGGCACGAGTGAAGACTAAAGTTCCCCTGTGGCAGATTCCCGGCGGCACGCCGTCAAAGTGTTTCCCTGGATCCCGGGGGCGCTCGCTGTGGCCGGAGCCGTCGCGACTATCGCCGCCGCTACGGTCGCCGTCGTGACTCTACTCGTGGCGCGCACCGTCGTCACACCCCCAAGGCGCCGACCGGAAGACACTCGAATACTCTCGGTCGATGGTGCCGGAGACCTTGTGACACTCTCCTCGACCGCGGATTCCCGTCTTCCCGGCGAATACAGCCTGTTTTTCGCCGACGGGAGCGGACACGCTCGCATCGGCGAGATCGTCGCGCAGACACCGGACACCGTCATTCGCCGCGTGCTCGGTGTGGACCGAGGGGACCTCGCGCGAGCCCGTCGTGGCCGTTTTAGCGGCTGGTTCTACACCGGTCCGGCCGAGCTCGGATTTCCGTTCGAGGACGTCGACATCGAGACGGAACTGGGACCAGCGCCCGCCTGGGTCGTGCCGGCGGAGGCGCCGAGCACGCGGTGGGTGATCGAGGTGCACGGGCGTGCCGTGCGCCGGGAAGAGACCTTGAGGGCCGTTCCTGTGTTTCGGGCGGCCGGATACACCGCGCTGCTTGTCTCGTATCGCAATGACGGGGATGCTCCGTCCAGCCTCGATGGGCGCTACGGCCTTGGCGATACCGAGTGGCACGACGTCGCTGCGGCCATCCGATTCGCGGTGGATCACGGCGCCACGGATGTGGTGCTCATGGGTTGGTCAATGGGTGGCGCGACGGTACTTCAGACTGTGACCCGCTCTGACCTCGCCGGGGTGGTGCGTGGGATTGTGCTGGATTCACCGGTGATCGATTGGGTGACGGCCCTCCGTTTCCAGGGCGAACTCCTCCGTCTACCGAACCCGATTCGCTCGGGAGTGATCGCCCTTCTCGGGATGAAGTGGGCGGGCCGACTAACCGGCCAACATGAGCCGATTGACCTCCCGCGGCTCGACTTCGTGCGTCGATCCGCCGACCTGCACGTGCCCATTCTGTTGATGCACAGTGACGACGACAGGTTCATTCCTGCCACGGCATCGTTGGCGCTTGCCGCCGCGAGGCCCGACATCGTGACGTACGAGAGGTTCACCGTCGCTGGCCATAC
>JAYTTG010000205.1:0-1943 GCA_043745175.1 Microbacteriaceae bacterium | reverse complement strand
GGTCGCGGATGATTCGAACCCGAAGCTCACGGAAATTCCGTGCCGATCGTGGAGTTAGCGAATGAACGCACACATTGAACAGAGCCCCGGTTTGATCCCTCAGGCCGCGAGCGACCTCACGGAGGCCGAGTTGCCCGCCGCGATAAGTTCCGCCAATGCGGCCGGACTTCGCCAAGGGAAGAGCTCGGTACCGACCTGTCACGGTCGGGCCTTCTCCCACCAGGATGCCATCGACTATCAGGAATGGGTCGCATCCGGAGAGTTGAGGTAACGCTCGGCACTTGCTGCCCTGCGGCTCGCTTAGGGTGGAGTGGTGCAATCCTGGACCCGCCCGAATGTGCCTCGCCTGACCGGACGCGGTATCGCTCCACGCATCTTTGACGCAGCAACCCAGGGGCTCGTTGAGGCCCGCCCGCACGAGTCCACGCCGAATCTCACGAGCATCTATGTCTGTGGAATCACTCCCTACGACGCAACGCATCTCGGACATGCTGCGACCTATCTCGCTTTCGACACCCTTATCCGGGTCTGGCTCGATGCCGGATTCGACGTGCGGTATGTGCAGAACACCACTGACATTGATGACCCACTTCTCGAGCGCGCAACCCGCGACGGGGTGGACTGGCGTGACCTTGCGTCGTCCCAAATAGCGCTGTTCCGCGGAGACATGGAGACGCTCAGCATCATCCCGCCCGACGAGTACGTCGCAGTCACCGAGGTCATCTCGGATGTCGCGGACGCCGTGAAGATTCTCGTCCAGAACGGGTCTGCCTACCACGTGCCGAGCCCCGATGCTGCCGACGATCTCTATTTCGACAGCAGTTTCACCGCCCCTGCCTGGCAGCTCGGGCTCGAGAGCGCCCTCGACCGCCCTGCGATGCTCAAGCTCAATGCCGAACGCGGCGGCGACCCACTTCGGCCGGGTAAGCGCGATCCACTTGATCCACTACTCTGGCGCTCGGAGCGGGTCGGCGAGCCGGCCTGGGACTCCTCGGTCGGTCGCGGCCGACCCGGCTGGCACATCGAGTGTTCCGTGATCGCACTCGAACGTCTTCCGACGCCGCTCACGGTCAACGGGGGCGGCCGGGACCTGGTCTTCCCCCATCATGAATTCAGCGCCGGTCATGCCGCCGCGCTCACCGGTCATGCTCTCGCTGGTATCTACGCCCATGCGGGAATGGTGGCGTACGGGGGTGAAAAAATGAGCAAGTCCCTCGGTAACCTCGTTCTCGTCTCCCGGCTCGTAGCGAGTGGGGCCGATCCGCGGTCCATCCGGCTCGCATTGCTCTCGGAGCCCTATCGCAGCGACTGGGAATGGACGGCCGCACACCTGCGCATCGCGGACGAGCGGCTCGCCTCCTGGACGGCGTGGGCCGCGACGCCGAACGGCGACACCGATGACGACTTCCTGGCCGAATTGCGAGAACGTCTGGCGGACGATCTCGACACCGCAGGTGCGATCGCCGTGATCGATACCCGGATATGTGGCGGAGCCGCTTCCTCGGTTACGGCGATCAGCGCGATCGACGCGCTGCTCGGTATCCGCCTCACGTCCTGATTGCGAGACGGATGCCTAGGCCACCGGGAACCAGCGGGCGCCGTCGCGTCGGGTCACCCGGGTCTTACTCGCGCGGGCCTCGGTCGTCCGGGGGGAGCGAGGGCGGACCCCCTGGTCCGGCGGTGCCGCGCCCATCCGCCTTGCCGTCCCGTCGCCGCAGGTATTTCTCGAACTCCTGGGCGATCGCCTCCCCGCTTGCTTCGGGGGAGTCGACGGTGTCTCTCGCCTGCTCGAGCTGGGCGATATACGTCGCCATTTCGTCGTCTTCGCTCGCGAGCACGTCGATTCCGCTTTCCCAGGCAGCAGACTCGTCCACTAGCTCTCCGCGCGGGATCACCACGTCGATCAGCTCTTCGAGCTTGTCGATGATCGCGAGCGTCGCCTT
>JAYTTG010000204.1:0-1948 GCA_043745175.1 Microbacteriaceae bacterium | reverse complement strand
GCCGGGAAGACCGGTGCTGGTCCAAGAGAAGACGCTATGTGCGGCGAGTGTCCACGATCGTCCTAGAAGGTGAACAAGAGGTTAACGAGCTTCGAATTGTGATGCAGGTCGGGGCCCTAGAGAAAGGCCGGACCGTGCGTTTCTACGGCGACGAGTGGGGCATCCGGATGATCAGAAGAGACATGCATCACCGTGAATTCCGAGGTCGATAGCATTCCGGCCCGCCGCAGGGGCGCGTCGAGCGGCGTGTTGGTGAGCGCTGCCGTCTCGTCGATGATCTCGGGGATCACGGGCCCATGGCTGCACAGAACCACGGCGATGCCGGCGGCAAGTCGTTTGCGCACGGTCTTGCGGACGCGGGCGGTTCCGTCTTCGTAGGCGTCCTGGCTGATGCCGACGGACTGTTTCACGGTCAGTCCGGTGATGACCGCGACGGGTTCGATCGTGGCGAGGCAGCGCACCGCCGTGCTGCTGATGAGTTTCTGCGGCGCCCAGGCTGCGATGGCCGGAGCGACACTGTGAGACTGCTCGAGTCCGCGGTGCAGCAGGGGGCGCGTGGCGTCCGGTCCATCCCAGCTGCCTGGTGGCACGGCGCGGGCGTGGCGTAACACGATGATCGGGAAGGTGCGGATGGTGCCGGCCTTCACGCGGGCCGAGAACCGGTCGAGAACATCACGGTCGAGGTCGTAGCTGAGTGCCGCCCGAGCCGCTTTAACCGAGAGCCATTGAATGGCGGCGACCTCTTTGTTTGCGACAAAGGTCGATTCGGTGCTCGCGGCACCCGAGACTTCCGCCGACCAGTAGTGCACGATCTTCTCGCGCCCTCCTGGCATCGTGTACTCGGTCGTGCCGAGCGGGGCACCGAGGGCGATCACGAGCCCGGTTTCCTCGGCGATCTCCCGAACGGCGGTCTGCGGCGGGGTTTCCCCCTGGTCGACTTTGCCTTTGGGTATGGACACGTCTGCACGGTCACCGCGATGCACCACGAGCAGTTCGATACCGTCGGGGGTCTCGCGCCAACAGAGCGCTCCCGCGGCTTGCACGACAGCGGGGCCGGTGAGGGTCAACGGACTACTCCGGTGCGCTTTCTCTGGGAGACCTGTCGCATGAGCACGTTCTGCATGTCGTCAAGCAATGAGCCATCATCCGCCCGATAGTGGCGCGTCCAGTTGCCGTCGGCAGCAAGCTTCCAGTGGGCGGTATCGTCAGACATCGCGAGATCGAACAGGTCCTCAATCTCGCGCAGGTGCTCGGGGTTGGTGAGACGCACGAGCGCCTCCACCCGGCGATCCAGGTTGCGGTGCATCAGGTCGGCGCTGCCGATATATACCTGTGGATCCCCGCCGTTGATGAATGAGAAGATGCGGGAGTGCTCGAGATAGCGCCCGAGAATCGACCGAATGTCAATGTTGCCGCTGAGTCCCTCAACTCCCGGCTTCACGCCGCAGATGCCGCGCACGAGCAGTTCGATGGGCACACCGGCCTCGCTCGCCCGATAGAGCGCATCGATGATGGCCTCGTCGACGATCGAGTTGAGCTTGATCCGAATGCCAGAGGGCATGCCGTTTCGCGCGTTCTCGGCCTCAATACGGATGCGCTTGATCAGACCCTTGCGCAAGTGCAGCGGCGCCACAAGCAGTCGCTTGAACTTCTTCTCAATCGCGTAGCCGGAGAGTTCATTGAACAGCCGGGTGAGGTCCTTACCGACGGTGCCGCTCGCGGTGAGAAGTCCGAAGTCCTCGTAAATGCGGCTTGTCTTTGGATTGTAGTTGCCCGTGCCGATGTGGCTGTAGTGCTTGAGCACGCCGTTCTCCTGGCGGATCACGAGCGCCAGCTTGCAGTGTGTCTTGAGCCCCACGAGACCGTAGACCACGTGCACGCCGGCTTTCTCGAGCTTGCGCGCCCAGGAGATGTTCGCCGACTCGTCGAAACGGGCCTTGATTTCCAC
>JAYTTG010000203.1:0-7110 GCA_043745175.1 Microbacteriaceae bacterium | reverse complement strand
TCGGCCGCTGGGCTCTGGCTGATGCGCAAGGGGCGCCTCCCGAAGAACCCGTGGGTCTGGCGAGTCGCGGTCTGGGCGTTCCCTCTTCCTCTCGCGGCAATGATCGTCGGCTGGATCTTCACCGAGATGGGCCGCCAGCCGTGGATCGTATTCAGCCTGCTCAAGACCAAGGACGGCGTCTCGCCCAATCTCACCGGTCTCGACGTGCTGATCTCGATAGTCGCGTTCACGCTGGTCTACGGCATCCTCGCGGTGGTCGAATTCCGACTGCTGAAGCGGGCCGCCCAGAAGGGACCAGAGGGCGCACCGGTAACCGACGACTCCGAAGTCCCGACCGCCCGAGTGACTGTCTACTGAGAGGCTGAGGAATAAGTGATGGATCTTAATATTCTGTGGTTTTGGATTGTCGGCTTCTTCTTCATCGGGTACTTCGTGCTCGACGGCTTCGACTTCGGCGTCGGGATGGCGCTACCCCTTCTCGGTCGGGACGAGATCGATCGCCGCGTCATGATCAACACCATCGGGCCGGTCTGGGACCTCAACGAGACCTGGCTCATCGTGGCCGGTGCTTCGCTGTTCGCCGCCTTCCCGGAGTGGTACGCCACACTGTTCAGCGGTTTCTACCTCGCACTGCTCCTCATCCTGCTCGCCCTGATCGCTCGTGGTGTCTCGTTCGAATATCGGCACCACCGGCCGGAATCGCGCTGGAAGAAATGGTTCGACGGAATGATCGTGGTGGGGTCTGCTGTGCCGGCACTGCTCTGGGGAGTGGCGTTTGCCAACATCGTGCAGGGGGTTCCGCTCAACGCCAGCCACAATTACACCGGCACGCTCTTCGACCTGCTCAATCCCTACGCATTACTCGGTGGGCTCACGACTCTCATGCTGTTTTTCACGCACGGGGTGGTGTTCATCTCGCTCAAGACGGATGGCGACCTCCGACTGCGGGCCAGGAGACTCGCCGTGCGGTCAGGGGCGATCACGATCCTCGTCGCAGCGACCTTCCTGCTCTGGACGAACCTCGCCCATGGCCAGGTCGCTTCCTGGCTGCTCGCACTGCTGGCTGCGGTGCTACTGATCGGTTCGTTCTTCGCTAATCTCCGTGGCAGGGAACGCTACGCGTTCGGTCTCATGGCCGGCACGATCGCCATCGCGGTCGCGAGTCTCTTCGCGGCACTCTTCCCCGACGTGATGCCGGCGAGCAATGATGTGGCTAACAGCCTCACGATTGCGAACGCGTCGAGCACTCCGTACACGCTCTCGGTGATGAGCTGGGTCGCCCTCGCGGTGCTGCCCTTCGTGCTCGCGTATCAGGCCTACACCTACTGGGTGTTCCGCAAGCGCATCACCCGCGCATCGATTCCAGAGGACACGCAGCCGCGTGCCGACTCCCCGTCGGCGTCGGCGCCTGTGCTCGGCGGCTGAGTCGATGCGTCCGCTCGACCCCCGGCTGCTGCGATATACGACTGCGGCGCGCACGTTCTTCGGCGTGGACGTCGTACTGGGGATCGTGAGGACGACCGCGACTGTTGCGTTCTGCTGGTTGCTCTCGCAGGCGATCGTGGGAGCGATCATCGGGCGACCATTCACCGAATTGCTACCCGACATCCTGATCCTGAGCGGCGTCGGAATCTTGCGGGCGGCTACGATCTGGGCGATGGATGTCGCGTCGGCCCGCGGTGCTGCGGTGGTGAAAAGCCAGTTGCGCCGGCGTCTCGTCACTGGCGTTGCCCGACTCGGCCCCGGGTGGCTCAGCGGACGCAACCGAGTGGATGTCGTGACGACCGCCGGGGCCGGGCTTGATGCCCTCGACGGCTACTTCTCGCTCTTCCTCCCCCAGCTCATTCTCACCGCGATCGCAACGCCGCTCGTCATCGTTGTGATCTTCCTCCAGGACCTGACCAGCGGCATCCTCGTGGTCATCGCGTTACCCCTGATCCCGATCTTCATGATCCTGATCGGGCTGGCGACCCAGGCGGTTCAGAGGCGACAATGGCGGGTGCTCGCGCAGTTGTCAAGCCGATTTCTCGATGTGGTTGGCGGACTCGCCACTCTCAAGATTTTCGGGCGACAGCATCGCCAGGCGGTGCGCATCGAGTCGCTCACCGAGGCGTACCGCATCGAGACGATGAAAGTGCTGCGCATTTCGTTTCTGAGCGGCTTCGCGCTCGAGCTGATCGGGAGCCTCTCGGTGGCTCTTGTGGCGGTTTCCGTTGGGTTGCGGTTGATAGACGGAAGCCTCAGCCTTGCGGTCGGACTTTTCGTGCTGCTGCTCGCACCGGAGGCCTTCCTGCCGCTGCGCCAGGTGGGAGCGAACTATCACGCGGCCGCGGATGGAGTCGCCGTCGCGGAGGATGTCTTCGAAATCCTCGATGCTGCCCGGGCGGTGACGCGAGAGGCGCTTGGCACACAGGCGACGTCGCTTATTCGAAGCGAGCTCCGCTTCAGCGGGGTGAGTGTGCGCCACGAGGGCAGGGTCGTGGTCGACCGCTTCTCCGCGGTAATTCGCCCAGGACGGCTGACGGTCCTGGCCGGACCGAGTGGATCGGGCAAATCCTCGCTTCTGGCCGCACTCCTCGGCTTCGTACCCTTCGACGGAACGATCGAAATCGGTGCTGCGCGCACGCCCGCTGATCGTCGTGCGCGCACGGCGTGGGCGGGACAGGGGGCGCCGTTACTCGAGGGCACAATCGCCGGGAATGTGGCGCTCGGTGCGCTGCGGCCGGATGTCACGCTCGTGCGCCGAGCGCTCGCCCTGGCCGCTCTGGACTCTCTCGACCCGGAATTGCCGATGAGTGTGACAGGCAGCGGACTCTCCGGTGGGCAGGCCGCGCGGGTGGTGGCCGCCCGAGCGATTTACCGCGGAATCGACCGATTCTGTCCCGTTCTGGTCTTCGACGAACCTAGCGCCGCTCTCGATTCCCGGGCTGAAGCAGAATTGCTCCGGGGACTCCGCCGACTCGCCGACGAGGGCTACACCGTGCTAATCGTGAGCCATCGCCCGGCGGTCATCGCCGCGGCGGATGAAAACATCGAACTGGGAGTCGCCCTCCATGTCTGACACCAAGTCAGACATCACGTCTGACATCACTTCTGAAACTGGAATGAACGCAGATTCACCCACTGTGGCCGTCCTCCGCCTCGCCCAGCCGCCCCTTCGCCGCTTCATGCCCGGGGTGTTCTTCGGTGTGATGTCCGCGCTCAGTTCGGTGGGCCTCCTCGCGACATCCGCCTGGCTGATCACCCGCGCGGCGGAGCATCCGCCCATCCTCTTCCTCGGCGCGGCGATCGTGGGCGTTCGCGCGTTTGCGCTGCTTCGTGCCGCCGCTCGCTATGTCGAGCGACTCAGCAGCCACGATGCGGCATTCCGTCAACTCTCGGCACTGCGGGTTGGGATCTACCGGCGCCTCGTACCGCTCGCGCCTGACGGACTGCGAGGCAGTGCATATGGAGCCGGGCGTGGCGACTTGCTCGCCCGGTTGGTGAGCGATGTCGATGAGCTGCAGAACATGCCGCTGCGAGTCGTTCAGCCGCTGCTGGTGACCCTCGTGACCGCCGTTCTGAGCGTGGTAGGAGTGAGCATTGTTCTGCCGTCCGCCGGTGTCGTCCTCGCGGTTGCGCTCCTGCTGGCGTTCGGTGCTGCAACCCTCGCGCACGCGGCGATCGCCGGACGGGCAGAACGATCAATCGCTCCGTTGCGAGGTGCTCTCGCTGACCAGTTGCTCGACTACGTGTCGAACATCGATGTGCTCGTCGCCTTCGACGCCGTCCCGGCGCGAATCGCGAGGGTCGAGGCTGCAGATCATCGCCTTCGTGTCGCCACTCTCGCCAGTGCCGGTGGTGCCGGAGCAACCTCCGCCATCCTGGCCGCTCTAGCCACCCTCGCCTCTGCCGCCGCGCTGCTGGTCGGTGTCCCGGCGCTCGGCCACGGACTCGAAGGCCCCGCCCTCACGGTGATTGCTCTTATTCCCCTTGCTATCTTCGAGGTTGTCGCCAGCGCTCCGCTCGCTCTCGGTTCGTTAAGGCAGGTGCACGCGAGCGCCAGGCGGGTGGCGGATGCGACTCCCACGAACATCCCAAGAGAGATACCGGTCGAGCCCGCGGTGCTTCGCTCCGGCCCGGCGCCTCAGGTCGACCCTCGTGCCGAGACGGTGCCGGTGCTTCAGCTCACCGGGCTCGGCGCAGGCTGGCCGGGTGAATCCAGCCTCGCTTTCAGCGGCCTCGACCTCAGCCTGCGCCGCGGTGACCGTGTCGTCGTCGAGGGTGCGTCGGGCTCCGGCAAGACGACCCTCGCGCACGTCCTGGTGCGCTTCCTGGACTACACCGGCAGCTACCGCATCGGCGGCATCGAGGCGAGACAGTTGTCGGCCGACTCCGTGCGTGACATCGTGGGCCTCTGTGAGCAGTCGCCGTACCTGTTCGACGAAGACATCCGCCAGAATCTGCTGTTTGCGCACGATTCCGCGACCGATGAGCAACTCGTGGCGGTGCTTGCCAGGGTCGGACTAGCCGACTGGATGCGGGAGCGCGGCGGTCTTTCGGCCCGAGTGGGCGACGGCGGTGCGCTCGTCTCCGGTGGGCAGGCTCAGCGCCTTGCCCTGGCCCGCGCCCTGCTCGCGAACTTCCCGGTGATCGTGTTCGACGAGCCGACGGCGAACGTGGATCCCGAGCTCGCTGCGCAGCTGATGCGCGATATCCTCTCGGTCGCCGGGGGCGTCACGGGCGACGACCAGCGCACCGTGATCGTGATCTCCCATTCGCCCGTACCGGCGGATCTCGTCTCGCACCGTGTTCGGCTCGCAACTCCTGACCGGACCTTCCCCGAAAGCCCGCTCATGCACACTCGCACCGAAGACGATCGCTTCTGAGCATGGATGTCAGCGACGTGCGCATCGTGCCGACCGAAGGCTCCAGCGCCCCGGCCCCCCAGGGCGCTCGGGATCGACGTGATCGCGGCGTAGCAACAAGCAGGGGAGACGAACCGGTAATCCCCGCTGACCATGATGATTCGCACACCGGGCGCCGACAGGTCGGCGACTTCGAGAGTGACGTCGCCTGTGACATCGCCTCGAAAGGTGAGAAGCCTCGGAAAGTCGAGTGAGGACTCCGCTGACACGTCGATCGCCTCCCCTGCTCGGAGAGACCTGCTCGGAGAGAGCGGATTGCGGTTCGCGTGGCAGGTCGTCACGAGAGCGATCCGGTCGATGACTCGATGTTCCGCGAGGTTTCGGGCGCTGGCTGAACTCGTTCTTCAAAGCGGGCGGTGCCGCCGTCGAGACCGCCGGGCTCCCTTTCGGTTTCGTTAATGAACTACGAGCACCGGGCAGTGCGCCTTTTCGGCACAGGAGGAACTCACCGATCCGAGCAGCAGTCCCACCACTCCCCCGTGGCCGCGGCTGCCGACCACGAGCATCTCAGCACCGTCGCTCGCGTCGATGAGACGCTGGGCCGCATTGCCTTCGAGGGAGCTGCTGCTCACCCATCCCGGGAGTTTGGCCCCGAACTGGCGATCCAGGGCGCCGTTCATAATCTCAGTCGCGTCCTTTTCGGGTGACCATTCAGAAATGCTGATGTCGGCGTAGGCGGCAAAATACTTCCAGGTGGTGACGACCTGCACTGTGGTCATCAGGGAACCTGCAAGGCTCACGGCCTTGGCGAGGGCGCGGAGGGAAGGCTCGGATCCGTCTACTCCCACGACTATTCGCCCCTTCCGCAGCGGCTCCGCGAGGGTCGGACGCTCCGTGGAGACTGCCGTGATACCCCTCGCGGCACCATGGCTGAGATCGTCAGCTTCATAGCGAGCCCCGTCGGGATCGGCAACGAAGTGAGAGGGCTGGGTGGCTGAGGTTCCGGTCATCTGTTGCATGACACCAGTTCACGCCTTGGCAAGCTCCCGAGCCTAGGGACCTAAGACCTGATTTGGGAGATTGCCGCGGAGTTGCTCCTGCCGGAGAGAGACCGGGACCTTCTTCCTCCGAGCGGGCGCTCCTCGAGCGGCAACACCTCGGGGGCACCGAAGACAGCGCTGAACGAGGCCGCCGACAAGGCCCCGGCCGCGAGGATGGCCGCGAGCACAACGATCTGGAACTGCGCCGCTTGGATCGGCGATGCTCCCGCGAACACGGCACCGACGAAGGCTCCGGGCAGGGTGACGATGCCGGTGGTGCGGGTCTGGTCGGTAGAAGGAATGAGAGCCGTCGACGCCGCCGAACGCACCGCCCGCAGTGCCGACCGGCGCGGTGTGGCGCCGAGAGAGAGCCAGGCTTCCATCTCGTCACGCTGCGAGAGATAGAGGGACCCGAGCGAGCGACCCATCAGCGTGCATACCGTCATCGTGTTGCCGATCACGATTCCGCCAAGCGCGAGAAGGTAGCGCGGACTGAAATCCACGGCCCCGGTGGCGAAGACGACCACGAGGGGAACAGCGGATGCCCCAATCACCGTGCCGGCGAGGGCGGGCAAGTAGCGTGGCGCCGCCCGCAACCGTCGGAAGACGACCCAGGTAGCCGCCGCGACCATCACGGTGAGGAAGGCGGCGACCCACCAGCGATTACTGATCACTCCGTTCAGGATCACGCTGAGAATGCCCAGTTGCACGATCGCGCGCAGGATCGCCCACGGTTGCAACCACGGATGTTCGAGTCGGAGTGCGAGGACCACAGCCAGGGTGATCGCGGCAAGAAGTGCGACGGCGATGATCGTGACGAACGGGGTCACCGCGGCTCCGATCCGATGGGATTCTCTGGCGGGAAAACTACTCGTTGATTACATCACAGCCGTCGCGGCGGGCAATACGACGTGCGGGGTACTGCTGTGCTACCCGGTGTCCGGTGCACTGGGCTGCGTCGCGGTGGTCGTGCCACTCCCGCTTCTCCTGAGCGCAATCGGTGTGGCAGTGCTGGATGTCGGCGTGACTCTCCGGTTCTTGCGAGTCTCCCTAAAAAAACCGGCAAACCCCCAGCAATAGGCGAGCCTGTCCTTCGTGGAAATCCCGCCTCAAAGGGAGTTTTATAGAGACATGCCTTACGAGACTGCCCCAGACCAGCAGGCCAACGAACCGCACATGGGTGGCGTCGCCCAGAGGCTCAACTGGCTGCGCGCCGGGGTGCT
>JAYTTG010000202.1:0-7116 GCA_043745175.1 Microbacteriaceae bacterium | reverse complement strand
ACAGCTTGAAGCACCGCGTGAGCCCTGGGTGGCCAACAATATCCAGGCTCCCACCATGGACTGACGTCCGGTCCGGCGCCCCGCAAGCCGAACCCGATGCGGAACACATCCAGAGGCAATTCGCCGAGGTCACCACGATGCTCGGCCGCTCCCACCCGAAAGTTGCTGCCATGCTCACCGACGTCGAGCCCGACCTGCTCGCCTTCGCCGGATTCCCCCGCAGGCGTTGGCGACAAATCTGATCGACGAACCCGTCGAAACGGGGAAACAAGGAGATCAAGCGCCGCACCGACGTCGTCGGCGTGTTCCCCAGCACCGCACCTTACTGCACCTGGCCGGATCGGTATTGATCGAGCAACACGACGAGTGGGAAGCGAGCGAACGCCGTTACTTCTCAGGAGCCTCGATGCTTGAGCTGACCACGATGAACAATCCCATCGAGGTCATCGACGAAGCGGTGATCTCCCCAGAACTAAACGCCGCCTAAGCCGACCATCCGATCCGAATATTGTTGAGAAACTCCGCCAATCAACGGGGGGATGGATGGGTGAGCAGTGGAAGGGTGATGCGGTGGGAACAGCCGGGTAGTACCGCACCTGCTGGTGGTCCTGGCCCGTTTCGCCCTTGGAGGTCTGGAGATTTCCTCGATCGCACACCGGGCGTCGGTAACTCGGGCAAGTTCGACCAGACCGATGCGCTCACGTCCGTGGCAGGTGCACTACGCGATCTCGTCTGGGTCGGTCAGGGAACGCCGGGCCAGAAGCCAGTCTTCCTTTTTCGGGTCGTTGCCGCCGCCGTGCGGACTCCGGCCAACGCGCAGCGGTGGGCCGTCCCGCTTTGCCGAACCCGGAGAGGAAAGCGCTGAACGCACCCGACCAACGCTCGGCGCCCAGGGCCCCGTTCTTGGACAAGACGCATTGGTCCATCGTCATCGCGAGTACGTAAAAGACGTCGCGGCCATCCGGGGTTTCGCGCAGCATGGAAAGTGGGCCGTAGGCGGCATCGGCGGTTACACACTGTGCGGGTAGGTCTGCATCCAGCGCCCGAGTGATCGTCGACATAGCCAATTCAGGCGTTGTAGCGAAGCCGCGATCCGAAGGAATACTGGCTCCAAAACACCGGTCCCGGGCCTTGGGAAGGTCAAATTCCCGTTCCAAGAACAACCGTCCCGTCCGTGTTGCGCAGCTCAGGAACACCTCGATTTGGAAGTTCTCAATCCAACCCGCGATCTCCGAGCACCGCCGGGCCACCCCGGCTGACTGGGGCTCCAACTTGAGGAATCCGATGTAATCCACGATGAGCACTCCGTCATCAGAACCGAGTGCATGACGACGGAGAAGCCGCAGGTTGGCCCGAATGCATCAGGGTCCCAGGCGATGATCGAGCGCAGTCGCAGTGTCCGATCAGGAATGGCCCGCCCGTCGCGATCGGAGAGCGTTCACGAATTCTTCCGTTCCAATCTGGAGATCAAGCCTTGAAACTTCGCCACGACCTTGTCCTGCAGCCGTATCCGGCCAAACCGCGACCGATCAGGTTCCGGACTTCCTCGGCTCCGTCCACCCATTCCTGCACTTCTGCCACATAAATATCGTCACTGCCGACAAGACTCCACACGCCAGTCAATGGAAGTCTGACCAACCCACCGACCAGAGAACAATAGATTCGCCTGCGGTGTTAGGTAGCCACAGCGGTCGCGGCAGCCATGGCTGCCATGGTGACGATCATGCTCACAGCGCACACCAGGTGGGACGGCCCGGCGGGAGAGCACTCACGGAGCGCAGGCACGAGGAGTATCGCAGCACAAATGGTCCAGCCGAGCAGCACGAGCCAGGCCATAGCCCCTCCTGACATTGCTCCGTCGGCAAAGGACGCGTGAGCGTCCATTGGCGAAACTTGGCGCCCGCCACGCAGTGCCTCATGGGCGGGCATGAGCAGCACAGCTACCGACATAAAGCCAATGTCAACGACAGATACTGCGGCCGCTGTCCGTTGCGTGCGGTCGAGCCGATGCCGTGTCGCCAACTGGCGGCCGACCACACTGGTGAATACCACCAGCATCAGGGCCATCCCGATGCAGGATGCGGCGATCGTCGAGAATCCCGGGTCGACGAGCAGGCCGAACATGGTTACACCCATCCCGAGCACGGCTACGAATGGATCGGGCGTGCCGACCGATGGCGGCGACCATGCCAGTCGCCGAGAGGACAAGCACCGTGATCCTCATGACTTTTTGCGCGCGTCCTGTGCCATTTCCCAGCACCATTCTCATCTCAATGATCTTGACATTCTCGATTCGTCGGAGCGAGACTCAAAGATGCCCTTCATCATGGCAGGGCAGTTGGGCGAGGAGAGCATTATGCAGATTCCGGCTCCATTCGATTACGCTCGCGCTAGTACCGTGGCCGACGCGATCGCCCTGCTCGAGCGACACGGTCCTGACTCCATGATCGTCGCGGGAGGCCATAGCCTGCTGCCAATGATGAAGCTGCGCCTTGCCCGGCCCGAATGGCTAATCGACATCAACGACTTGTTCGAGCTTGACTTCATCCTCGCCAATCAGGACCGACTCAGAGTGGGCGCGATGACGCGGCATACGTCCCTGCTCGACTCGGCCGAAGTGCGCCGGCTGTTTCCGATCATCACGGATGCCGAGACGACGATCGCGGATCCCGTTGTTCGCAATCGAGGCACCATCGGCGGTTCGCTGTGCCAAGCGGACCCGGCGGAAGACCTGTCGACCGTGTGCACTGTTCTGCAAGCCGAGGCGGTCATTCGTGGCGCCGCGGGGGAGCGCATCCTCTCGATGAGCGAGTTCCACCGGGGCCCCTACCAGACCGCTGTCGCGCACAACGAGGTGCTCTGCGAGGTGCGGTTCCCCATCCTTCCCCGGTCGGGGAGCGCCTACGAGAAAGTGGAGCGCCGGGTCGGCGACTGGGCTGTCGCGGCGGCGGGAGCATCCGTGTCCCTCGCACCGGACGGCACGATCGCCGACGTGAAAATAGGCCTCACAGCGGTAGGCCTCGACGGCACCGTCACCGATGCCGAGTCCTTGCTTCACGGGCGAGCGCCGAGCGAAGAACTGTTCGTCGAGGCCGGCCGACTCGCCTCGCTTGCGTGCGAACCTCTCGCCGACCAGCGTGGTGCGATCGATTACAAGCGGCATCTCGCCGATGAACTGACCAGACGAGTCCTGCGGCGCGCGAGCGCGCGCGCGGCCGGAACACAGAAAGGCTGAAGTCGATGCAGATCAGCATGACCGTCAATGGTGACGAGGTATCAGAGGAGGCCGAGCCGCGCGTGCTGCTCGTGCACTTCATCCGGGAGGTGCTCGGGCTCACCGGCACACACTGGGGCTGCGACACATCGAACTGCGGAACATGCGTCGTGCTCATGGACGGACAGCCGGTCAAGTCCTGCACCGTGCTGGCCGCGATGGCCGACGGCCACGACATCCGCACGGTAGAGGGTCTCGCCACCGGGGGCACACTCGATCCTGTTCAGCAGGGCTTCATGGAGGAGCACGGGCTGCAGTGCGGCTTCTGCACCCCCGGCATGATGCTCACGGCCCGGGCACTGCTCGACAAGAATCCGCACCCCGACGACACCGAGATCCGGGAGGCCATCTCCGGCCAGATCTGCCGGTGTACCGGCTACGCGACCATCGTTCGGTCCATCCAGTGGGCGGCCGAACACCCTGCACAAGCGACGGCGACAGACCAAGAGGTGAACGCATGACCATCACCGACGAGCGGGCCTCGAACCCCGCGGCGGGCGATGCCGACCGCCCGATCGGGTACGGACGCATCCAGCGCAAGGAGGACCCGCGGTTCATTCGCGGCAAGGGTCAATACGTCGACGACATAGTGCTACCCGGGATGCTGCACAGCGCAATCCTGCGCGCTCCGGTGGCGCACGCCCGGCTGGTCTCGATCGACACCACCCGTGCTCTCGCGCACCCCGGAGTGGTGGCGGTCATCACCGGCAAAGACCTGATCCCGCTCAAGCTTGCCTGGGCTCCCACCCTGTCAGCGGACGTGCAGGCGGTGCTTGTCACGGACAAGGTGCGGTTCCAGGGACAGGAAGTCGCGTTCGTGGTGGCTGAGGACCGCTATGCGGCCCGGGACGCGCTCGAACTCATCGATGTGGAGTACGACGTGCTGCCACCGGTGGTCGACGCGCGTAAGGCGCTCGACCCCGGCGCCCCTGTTATCCGCGACGACATCGGCAAGACTGACAACCATATCTTCGACTGGGAGGCAGGTGATGCGGCCGAGACCGACGCCGTCTTCGCCTCGGCGGATGTGGTCGTGAAACAGGAGATCGTCTATCCGCGGGTTCACCCCGCCCCTATGGAGACCTGCGGCGCCGTTGCCGACTTCGAACCGATCGAAGGCCGCCTCACACTCTACGAGACCACACAGGCCCCGCACGCTCACCGCACGCTGTTCGCGATCGTGTCCGGGATCCCCGAGCACAAGATCCGCATAGTGTCGCCAGACATCGGCGGCGGCTTCGGCAACAAGGTCGGCATCTACCCCGGCTACATCCTCGCCGTGGTCGGGTCGATCGTGACCGGTCGGCCGGTGAAGTGGGTCGAGGACCGCTCCGAGAACCTCATGTCTACCTCTTTCGCCCGCGACTACATCATGCAAGGAGAGATCGCGGCAACGAAGGACGGCAAGATCCTTGCGGTGCGGACCAACGTGCTCGCCGACCACGGTGCCTTCAACGCCACCGCGCAACCCACGAAGTATCCGGCCGGCTTTTTCCACATATTCACCGGAAGTTACGACTTGAAAGCCGCCTACTGCAAGGTCACCGGCGTCTACACGAACAAGGCCCCGGGTGGCGTCGCGTACGCCTGTTCCTTCCGAGTCACGGAGGCGGTCTACCTCGTGGAGCGGCTGGTGGACATTCTGGCGAAGAAGCTCGAGATGGATCCGGCCGAGCTGCGGATCAAGAACTTCATCCAGCCTGAGCAGTTCCCCTACACGAACAAAACCGGTTGGGAGTACGACTCAGGCGACTACGAGCCGGCCATGCGCCTATCAATGCAGATCGCCGGGTACGACGAGTTGCGGCGCGAGCAAGAGGAGAAGCGCGAGCGGGGGGAGCTCATGGGCATCGGTGTTTCGTTCTTCACGGAGACCGTCGGCGCTGGCCCCCGTAAGCACATGGACATCGTGGGTCTGGGCATGGCGGATGGCGCGGAATTGCGCGTGCATCCGACCGGCAAGGCTGTGGTTCGCCTCTCTGTGCAGAGTCAGGGGCAGGGGCACGAGACCACTTTCGCGCAGATTGTAGCGGAAGAGCTGGGTATCCCGCCGGAGGACATCGACGTGGTGCACGGCGACACCGACCAGACCCCGTTCGGGCTCGGCACCTACGGCAGCCGCTCGACCCCGGTCAGCGGCGCCGCCGTTGCGCTCGTCGCCCGCAAGGTGCGCGAGAAGGCCAAGTTCATCGCGGCCGCAATGCTCGAGACCCGGCCGGAGGACCTCGAGTGGGAGAAGGGCCGCTGGTTCGTGAAGGGCGACCCGAGCGTCGGCAAGACCATTGCCGAGATCGCGATGGCCGCGCACGGAACAATCGCGCTTCCCGAGGGAATTGACGGCAACCTTGATGCCGAGGTCACCTACGATCCTCCAAACCTCACGTTCCCTTTCGGCGCCTACATCTGTGTTGTGGACATCGACCCGGGCACCGGGCACGTGAAGGTGCGCCGCTTCATTGCGGTAGACGACTGTGGCACGCGCATCAATCCGATGATCATCGAGGGCCAGGTGCACGGCGGCCTCACAGACGGGGTCGGGATGGCGCTCATGGAGATCATCGAGTTCGACGAGGCGGGCAACAACCTCGGCGGCTCCTTCATGGACTACCTGATCCCCACGGCGATGGAGGTACCGGACTGGGAGACCGGATTCACCGTAACCCCATCACCTCACCACCCGATCGGCGCCAAGGGCGTTGGCGAGTCGGCCACGGTCGGATCCCCGCCCGCGGTCGTGAACGCCGTCGTCGACGCGCTGGCCCCGTTCGGAGTCGTTCACATGGACATGCCGTGCACACCGGCCCGGGTTTGGGAGGCAATGCAGGGCCGTCCGAAATCACCGATCTAACATGACGCTGTTGGGGCAGGACCTCATCGATCAAGCCCGCGAGCTCGCCGCGCGCCGCGAACCGTTCGTGCGTGCCACGGTGGTGCGAGCCCAACACCCGACCAGTGCACATGCTGGCGACACGGCGATCGTTCGCGAGACCGGTGAAATCGACGGTTTCGTCGGCGGTAACTGCGTTGAGGCCTCGGTGCGAGAGTATGGACTTCGCTCGCTGGCCACGGGCGAGCCGCTGCTGTTGCGCGTGGTGCCGGGCGAGCCATCCAGGGTGCAAGAGGAGGGAGCCGTCGAGGTGGCGAATCCCTGCCTGAGCGGGGGAGCGATCGAGATTTTCCTCGAGCCGCGGCTGCCTCCGGCTCGTGTGGTCGTGGTTGGTGGCACTCCAGTAGCGAAGGCCCTCGCGGTCCTCGGGGCTGGTCTCGGCCTCGAGATGGAACTGACCGACGGGGGATCCGCCACCCCGAGGGCCGACGACGCTGCGCTCGTCGTCGCCTCGCACGGGAGGGATGAGGAAGCCGCCCTCACCGCCGCGCTGCGTGTTGGCGTTCCCTATGTGGCCCTCGTCGCGAGCGAGACGAGGGGCGCCGCCGTGCTTGCCTCGCTCGACATCGACGAGGAGCAGCGTTCTCGGGTGCACAGCCCGGCGGGACTGCGGATCGGCGCGCATACTCCGGGAGAGATCGCGCTGTCGATCCTCGCGCAGCTCGTCGCTGAGCGGTCTGCCGGCAGACTCGCCAACACCTCCCGGGCGCCCGAACCGGCGACCGCGATCGACCCCGTCTGCGCCATGACCGTGGCGGCAGCGGAGGCGTCGCTGCACGTGGAGCACGGTGGGGTGACGACCTATTTCTGTTCCACGGGCTGTCGCGATGCCTTCCTGGCGAATCCGGAACCCTATGCCGTCGCATCCTGAACCCAGAGTGGCGGGCCTTGTTCTGGCCGCGGGTGCGTCGCGGCGACTCGGTCGACCGAAGCAACTGCTTGCCTGCGGAGGAGG
>JAYTTG010000201.1:0-1954 GCA_043745175.1 Microbacteriaceae bacterium | reverse complement strand
TCACCATCGTGCTCGTCGTGCTGCTGCTGGCCTCCACGCTGGTCTTCCCCGAAGTGCGCCCGGTGATCACGAAGCTCATCACCACGGGCCAAATCGATAACAGCCTTCCCCTGGTGCTCGCATTCTCGCTCTCCTCGATCGCGGTGATCCTGCCCTCGGTCTGGCTCGCGCGCCTCATTATGGGGCCGCGCCCGGTCGGCCTGCTGTCGTCGATCGCTGGCCGGCTGCGCTGGCGATGGATGTCCCGGCTCATCCTTCCCGTCGTCATCGCGTACGGCGTCTCGACCATGTTCTCCGTTTTGCTGTTGCCCCTGCTGACGGGCGGAACGTTGCCGGCTGCCTCGGTGACAGCGAGCACTTGGCTTGTGGTGCTCGTGGCGGTGCTGTTCGTGCCGCTGCAGGCTACCGCCGAAGAATTCTTCTTCCGCGGGTACCTGGCCCAGACGATCGGCGGCTGGCTGAAGCATCCACTGTTCGCGATCCTGCTGCCGGTTCCGCTGTTCACCATCGGCCACCAGTACGACGTGTGGGGACTCATTGATGTGTCGGTGTTTGCCGTGGTGGCCGGGTGGCTGGTCTGGAAGACGGGAGGGCTCGAGGCATCCATCGTGGCCCACGTCGTGAACAACACGGTGATCTTCGTGATCGGTGCCTTCGGGCTGGTCGACGTGAACTCGAAGACAGGCAGCGGCCTTGAAGTCGTGATCTCGGCCGTCACGCTCGCGCTCTATGGGTGGCTCGTGTTGCGCGCGGCGAAGCGGTTCGGGCTGGAGAGGGTGCGGGTGGTCACCCTCCCTGCACCGCCGGATCCGGCGACCATTGTGCACAGCGAAGGCGGTACGGAGGGCACTGTCATAGCCCGCGGCTAGACTCATTTGGTGGGCAAGAGAGGCACGAGACAAGGATCTGTACGGTGAGCTGGAGTGCGGACATCCCCTGGGATCCCGACGACCTCGTGCCACCGGACGAATTCGATTACGAGCCTCCCTCCGTTGAGGATCGCGAGCGCGAATTCATCGCCGGCGAGCCAGCGCGTCCCTCTTCCTCCCAGTATTCGAGCGCGAGCGATGCCCTTCATACCGTCTTCGGTTACGACTCTTTCCGCGGTGACCAGGCCGAGATCATCCAGCAAATCGTCGACGGTGGTGACGCCCTCGTGCTCATGCCTACGGGCGGCGGTAAGTCGCTGTGCTACCAGATTCCCGCGCTCGTGCGCGAAGGCACCGGGGTCGTCATCTCTCCGCTTATCGCCCTGATGCAGGACCAGGTGGATGCCCTTTCCGCTGTCGGCGTGCGTGCGGCGTTTCTCAACTCCACCCAGGACCAGTCCGAGCGCCGGGGCGTGGAACACGCCCTGCTCAACGGCGAACTTGACCTGCTCTATCTCGCGCCCGAGCGGCTACGGGTGCCGGCGACGGCGGATCTTCTCGACCGAGCCTTGATCTCCCTCTTTGCCATCGACGAGGCCCACTGTGTCTCGCAGTGGGGCCACGACTTCCGACCCGACTACCTTCAGCTCTCGATGCTGCATGAGCGCTGGCCGACAGTGCCGCGCATCGCCCTCACCGCAACCGCGACGGAGCAGACCCACCTCGAGATCCAAAAGCGACTGCAGCTGACCGATGCCCGGCATTTTGTCGCGAGCTTCGACCGTCCCAACATCCAGTACCGCATCGCGGCAAAGAACGCTCCTCAGCAGCAGTTGCTCGAACTGCTGCGCAGCGAGCACCCCGGTGATGCCGGCATCGTCTACTGCCTCTCGCGGGCCTCGGTCGAAAAGACAGCCGACTTTCTCGTCCAGAACGGAATCGCGGCACTTCCCTACCATGCGGGCCTCGACTCGCGGGTGCGAGCAGCGAACCAGTCACGGTTCCTGCGCGAAGACGGCATCGTCATGGTCGCCACCATCGCCTTCGGGATGGGCATCGACAAGCCCGACGTGCGGTTCGTGGCG
>JAYTTG010000200.1:0-1961 GCA_043745175.1 Microbacteriaceae bacterium | reverse complement strand
GCCTCCTGTGGCAAGCTCGAGGGATGGGTGAATTGCTGGGCACAGAGGTCGAAGTCGACGTAACCAACGTAGCCCACGGGGGTGTCTCAGTGGCCAGGCACGACGGTCGCGTGATCTTCGTGAGCGATGCGATTCCCGGTGAGCGCGTGCTGGCGAGGATCACGGATGACTCGAAGAAGTCGTTCTGGCGGGCCGAGACGCTGAGCGTGGTGACGCCGTCCGAGCACCGCCAGCCTCACATTTGGTCCGCAGCATCCCTCGATCGGCCTCCCGAGGAGCGTGCCGGCGGTGCCGAGTTCGGCCATATTGAGATCGCCCACCAGCGCGAGCTCAAACGCCAGGTGCTCGCCGATTCGCTCGGCCGCATGGCCGGAATCGAAACTGACGTCACCGTCGATGCGATCCATGGCAACGCCGACGGCACCGGATGGCGCACCCGCCTCAGACTTCACGTCGCAGCAGACGGTACCCCGGGCCCGTATGCCGTCCGCTCGCACCACGTCGTGTCGGTCACCAACCTGCCGCTGGTGGCCCCGGAGGTCGCCGCAATCACTCCTCTCGACGAGAAGTTCCGCGGATTCGATCATGTGGACGTGGTGGTGCCGAGCGCGGGGAATCCCTTTGTGCTCACCGGCAACACCCCGAAGCCCAGCCGTGAACGGGGCAAGGGTGAGAAGGCCGAGCGACCGAAGCCGCAGCGCATCGTCGAGCGGGTAGGCGACCGTGAGTTCCGCTTGGATGCCCGCGGTTTCTGGCAGGTGCACCGGCACGCTGCGGAGATCCTCACTCTCGCCGTGCAGGAGGCGATTGACGCGAGCCTGTTCGATCCGCGAGCCGCAAACCTCGACCTCTACGGCGGAGTCGGGCTCCTCGCCGCCGCTGTGGGGGACCGCTTCGGCAACCACCTCCGAATCACCACGGTGGAGAGCGACCCGCTCGCGACCGATCACGCGGCAGAGAATCTCTCGGAGTGGGTGGGGGCCGCTGCCGTCACCGCCCGCGTCGACAACTTCCTGCGCCAGTTGCGATCCACCGCGAGCCGGAGCGAGCGCGCCCGCCTCGGAGCGGGAACGGTGATTCTCGATCCTCCACGAGCGGGAGCAGGTAAGGGCGTCGTCGACGAGTTGCTTACCCTTGACCCGGTCCAGGTCGTCTACGTTGCGTGCGACCCGGTTGCCCTTGCCCGGGATATCGCCCTGTTTGCCTCGGGGGGCTACGCGCTCACGAGGCTTCGGGCCTTCGACCTCTTCCCGAACACCCATCACGTCGAAGCGGTCGCGACCCTCACGAAGGCGTAGCTACCCGCTTTCGCCGCTTACGCTTGCAGTGGCCGACCACACCGTCGTGCCGATCTCTGCGATGGACGCGGTCGTCCCGGCAAGGTAGCCGGCGGAATAGCCGACGTCACACTTGTACCGGACCGGCTGTCGGATTCATGTACCCGCAGGCGCGCTCTTGCCCGTCATGCGTGCTGGATCGCATCGCGGGGGCGGTCGATGCCGTACTTGCCTGATTGTCCGCTGAAGTCGTGGGTGATCGTCTCGACGCGTGCACCGTATCGTTCGGCTCAATTTTCAACACACGCTCTCCTGCGCGGCTCTCGTGCGGGGGAAGGCGAGCTGCCAGTACCATGGGCCCTGGGGGAATTACTGATTTTCAGCACCACGGGGGCAGACAGGATCGACGATGGCGCAGACCACAACAGAGGAATCCACACCCGCAATGCACCAGCGCACGGTGCGGGTGTCGGTTGTAGACGACCACGAATCAGTGCGACTCGGGCTGAAGGCTGCGTGTATCGACGCGGGCTTTACTTTCATCCTTGCCGCAGCATCAGTGCAGGAGTTTGTCGACAATCTCGGCGGGCGCGAGAACGACGTGGTGGTGCTCGACCTCTCCCTCGGAGATGGCTCAACCGTCACTGAGAATGTCAAGCGAGTGCAGGCCACCGGCTCGGCCGT
>JAYTTG010000199.1:0-7153 GCA_043745175.1 Microbacteriaceae bacterium | reverse complement strand
GGCGAAATCGATGGGAGTGCATAACGCCGACAAAACCGAACTCAAATACGGCCCGGCCTCCATCCTCGGTACCAATACGCCCTCGCCGCTCACGATGGCCAACGCCTATGCCACCGTCGCTAGTGGCGGCAAACTCTGCCAGCCGATCGCGGTCGACAAGATCGTAGGACCGGATGGCAAGGAGCTGCCGGGCCAGCCCCAGAGCTGCAACCAGGTGCTCACACCCGAGGTGGCCGCCGCCGCCGCCTACGATATGCAGGGGCCGCTGCAGCCGGGCGGCACGGGCGCGATCGCGAATCCCCGTGACGGCACCGCGCTCTTCGGTAAAACCGGTACCGCCGAGGCACTTCAAAGCTATATGGTCGCGTCGAGCACCCAGACAACCACCGCGCTGTGGATCGGAAACATCGAGGGTGACCAGAACATGCGACGCATCTCGATCGGTGGCATTCTGGCCTCCAATCTCCGTACCTACGTGATGAAACCGATCCTGGCGTCACTGAATGCGAGTGCGGTCTACGGCCCGGGCGGCACCTTCAGCGAACCGACGGGAACGCTGCTACGGAGCACCTTCTATCGCCCGCCGCCTCCCACTCCGCCTCCCACACCGGAGCCCGGTCCCGCGCCGACCACGAGCCCAGGGGACGGTAGCGGCAACGGCAACGGCAACGGCAAGCCACCCGGGCGACACGGCTGACTCAGCTCACCTCGACGCCGAGAATGCCTTGGCCACTAGTCTGGGCCGCATGGACCAGGCCGGACTCACCCTCAATGGTGGCGGATGGCTCGCCCTCGCCCTCGTAAATGCCGGCCTCGCCGAGCAGAAGAATCGATCGCGATTCACCTGGTTCGTCGTGTCTCTATTCATCGGCCCGCTCGCGACCTTCCTGATCGTTGTGTGGCAACGCGCCCCGGTGGACGCGATCGAGCTCCTGCACCCGTTCTCCAACCGCAGGGATCGATGGCTCGTACTCGGTGGGTTCGGCGTGGTCGTCGCGCTGGTGCTCGGCTTTTTTGCACTGATCGATGGCAACTGGTACACGGGCGGAGGGGCGATCGCCGTCTTTGCCCTCGCCCTGTGGGCACTGATGCTCTATTGTCGTGCGGCGGCCGTCACCCGGCGCCAGTAGCGCCAACCCGGTCAGATCGTGCAGTTCAGAGGTTCAAAAATCGCCTGAATCCCGCGCTCCGTCAGAGTCGTCTCCACAATGCAGAGGCCCTCTGCGGTGACCGTCACCTCTCCGAGTGGGACACCAACGAACGCTTTGCTCTCGCCAGCCCGCATGGTTTGCCGGGCGACGACATTTTTCGCGGTATCCCGAATGGTGACCTTGAGAGACCAGTCCGTGTCTGCCTGTGACACCGGCCGAACGTCAACGGTGACCGTGCCCCTGGTGGGGGCGCATCCGGAAAGCCCCATAGTGAGTGCCAGCATCGCAGCCAGAGACAGCGCAAGCGGACTTCGAACTCGGTGAATGGGGCCAGCATGCCGTGCATCGGCTCCCACCGCTAGGGTCTCAACCATGCCGATAATCGAGGGACCACTCGCCGACATCCTCGTCGCCGACTTCTCCCGGGTTCTCGCCGGGCCGCTCGCCACAATGACCCTTGCCGATCTCGGCGCCCGCGTCATCAAGGTGGAGCGACCGGATGTCGGCGATGACACCCGCTCCTGGGGACCGCCTTTCTCCGCCACCGGTTCCACCTATTTCGACAGCGTCAACCGCAACAAGGAGTCGGTCTGTCTCGACCTCACCAAGCCTGGTGACGTCACTCTCGCCCGCGAACTGATCGCGCGCGCTGACGTGGTCGTCGAGAACTTCAAGCCGGGGGGCATGGAGAAGCTCGGCCTCGGCTTCGAGAAGGCACGAGCCGCGAACCCGGGCGTCGTGTATGTTTCGATCTCCGGTTTCGGCAGCGCCGACGGGCGTGATCTGCTCGGCTACGACTTCGTCGTGCAGGCGCTCGGTGGGCTCATGAGCATCACCGGGGAGGCGGATGGTCCGGCCCTCAAGGCCGGCGTCGCCCTCGTCGATGTGCTGACCGCAAAGGATGCCGTGGCCGGCATCCTCGCGGCGATTCTGCATCGGCAGTCGACCGGCATCGGCGCGCGGCTCGAGCTCAACCTGCTTTCCAGCCTGCAGGGGTCGCTGGTGAATCAGGCGCAGGCCTACCTCGGCGCCAACGTGATTCCGGGGCGCCTCGGCAACACGCATCCGTCCATCTCACCCTACGAGACTCTCGAATGCGCCGACGGACCGATCGCCGTCGCGTGCGGCAATGACGGCCAGTTCCGGCGCCTGGTCGCGGTGCTCGATGCGCCGCAGTTGGCGGACGACTCGCGGTTTCTCGACAACTCCCTGCGCGTCGCCAATCGAATTGCGCTCGTGCCGCTTCTCGAAGAGCGGCTGCGGCAGCACGGGGCCGCCGAGTGGCAGCGTCGCCTGACAGAGGTAGGGGTGCCGGCCGGCCGGGTCGGCACGATCGCCGACGGCCTGGGGCTCGCGAAATCCCTCGGGCTCGAGCCGACAATCGAGGTCTTCGACGCGTCCGGAGTTGCCGTAGCGACGCAGGTGCGACATCCGATCACCTGGAGCCCACCCCTCGCGCGCCGCAATTCCGCCCCACCGATGTTGGGAGAGCAGAATGCTGCGGTGCGGAAGTGGCTCGCGGAGCCGGTCAGCTGACGACCTTCCGCCGGCGCAGGGCGATCCACAGGGCGGCGGCGGTATCCGGATCGGCGAGATCGGCATCGATCAGCTCGGTGGCCACTGCGATGCGATGCCGCAGCGAGTTGCGGTGGATGCCAAGCTCGCGCGCCGCGCTTTCCCACTGGCCGCGATGAGCCAGGTAGCTTTGCACGGTTTCGCGGAGATCGCCCCGCGGATGCCGCTCAAGGGCATCCACCCAGGCGTCGCCGCGCGCGTCGAGGGAGCCATCCACGCCGACCACCGTGCCGAGGGACGCGGCGCGACAGGCGAACGCGACCGGGCCAACGGCTGCGGCCAACTCTGCGAGGGGAAGCGGCTGGCCGAGGGCGATGGCGTACTCCGGGCCGCCCACCGACACGGCGCCCACCGACACGGCACTGCCGCGGCCGGCGGCGGTCTCCGGCAGGATGGCGAGGCGGATGCCGTCGACCGTGCTAGTCAGCGTGGCAGCCAGCTCCGACTGCGGCAACCCCAGCGATGCAATCACTGCGGCGAGCTCGCGGGCGTGCACGGGAGTTGCCGCCCGTCCGCGCACCGCCAGCAGGCGAGCGAAGTCGCCGAGAGGGGGCCGGCCAGCGTGCTCGGAGGCGACGCGCGCGGCATCCACGTGTCCCCCCAGGATGAGCGCGGCGATGGTTTCCCCCAGGGCCTCGGCCACTCTTGAGGTCCCCTCGGCGCCCTGTGCCGTGAGCGACAACAGCATGCAGGAGGTCAGGATGAGCTGGCGGTCGGCCTTTCGCAAGCCTCGCCCCGCGCCCACCGCGAGGAACCCGACGGTGCGCTGGCCGATCGTGATCGAGTGCTCGACAACATCCTTGCCGTTCAGTGGGAACGTGGCCGCCGAGTACGTGCCGACCAGGTCAAACCGGGCGGATTCTGCGCGCAGTTGCGGCACGACATCCACCGCGGTCGAAGGCCAGATCGTCTCGCGGCTTCCGTCCGCGGGCAGGTACGCCGCCCAACCGCCGAGACCCTGGGCCAATACGGTGACGATGGCCTCCGCCGGGTCGTCGCGGGTCGCCGCGCGCGCCAGAGCCGTGTGAAGACTCAGGCGCGAAGCGAGGTCGGCCTGTTCCCACTGACCAACCAGCTGCCAGAAGGCGCGGGAGATATGCAGGAACGGCACGGCTGCTGGTACGAGCAGCAGGTCAAGCCCGGAATCGGCGCACGCCGAAACGAGTGCTGGATCAACCCGATCCGTACCCGCACCGAGGCCGAGCGCGAGCGCTGCAATTCCGTTATGCGCCAGGCGGTCCACGTAGTCTCGAATGACGGCCGGTCCGCCCACCAGTGGAATACCCGTGGTCAGAAGCAACTCGCCGCCCTCGAGATAGGGCGTGGGGTCGGCAAGTTCGGAGATGTGAACGCCGGTGAGTTGCTGGCGTCCGATCGATCCGGGCGCCGCCCGCCGCAGGTCGCTGCCGAGCCGTTCGCACAGCTGCTCCAGAGTCACCATCGGTTCACCCTTTCGGCCCGTATTAGACAGTTTATCTAATCTGGGCGGGAACTAAGATGAATCGACTACTGACCGCCCGCGAGCCGCTGACTACATTGGCGTTATGGCTTCCACCCACTCTCCGCTGCTCCAGTCCCGCCACATTGCGCACCCGATCCCCGGACCGCGATCCCGACAGCTCCAGGAGCAACGAAACAGCGAGGTGAGCTCTGCATTCGGTGCCGCCCTGCCGGTCTTCATCGATCGGGCGGAGGGCGGCATCCTGCAGGATATCGACGGCAACCGGATCATCGACTTCGCCTCCGGCATCGCCGTCACGAGTGTGGGTGCGACCAATGCCTTCGTCCAGGCCCAGGTCGCAGCCCAGCTCGATCGCTTCACCCACACCTGCTTCATGGTCACCGAGTACGAGGGCTTCACCGAGGTGTGCCGCTGGTTGAACGCACACACCCCCGGCACTTTCGACAAACGCAGCGCGCTGTTCTCCACCGGCGCGGAGGCCGTCGAGAATGCTATCAAGATTGCTCGCGCTGCCACCGGCCGGCCGAACGTACTCGTCTTCGACGAGGGCTACCACGGTCGATCCCTGCTCACGATGGCGATGACCGCGAAGGAGAATCCCTACAAACTGGGCTTCGGACCTTTTCCCGAGCAGATTTTCCGCGCGCCGAACGCCGCACCGCTGCGCTGGCCGGGCGGCCCCGAGAGTGCCGCGAGCGAGGCCCTCGCCGCCGTCGAAGTGATCCTTGCCGAAAACGGGCCGGAGTCGTTCGCCGCCATGGTCATCGAGCCGATCCAGGGCGAGGGCGGCTTCCTCGTGCCCGCCGAGGGCTTCCTGGCCGGACTGCGGAAGATCGCGGATGCCCACGGTATCGTCTTCGTCATTGACGAGATCCAGGCCGGCATGGGTCGCACCGGAACTCTCTTTGCGAGCGAACATGACGGTGTCGAGGCCGACCTCATCGTGACCGCGAAGGCTCTCGGTGGAGGGCTTCCGCTCTCCGCCGTCACCGGCCGAACGCGGTTGATGAACGCCGTGCGGCCCGGCGGTCTCGGCGGCACCTACGCGGGTAACCCGCTCGCCTGCGCCGCGGCCCTCGGGGTCTTCGAGGCCTTCGAAGACGGATCTCTGCTCGCCAACGCCGCGAACATCGAGACCGTTGTGCGCGCCCACCTCGAACCCCTGCTCGACTCTGTCGCCGTCGTGGCAGAGGTGCGCGGGCGCGGCGCAATGCTCGCGGTCGAATTCGCCGACCCGATAACTCTTGAGCCGCGGGCGGATGTCGCCAAGGCTGTCGCGGCGGCCTGTCACGCCGAGGGAGTGCTCGTTCTGGTCTGCGGCACCCACGGCAATGTCATCCGTCTGCTGCCACCACTTGTGATCGGCATCGAGCTTCTGGAGGACGGCCTGCGAGTGCTCATCGCAGCGATCGAGCGGCAGGCGGCCGAGGCATCCCGTGCTCTCCAGGATGCAGCCGCGGCATGACATTGCCCGCCGTCGAGCCAGGCACGGATGCGAGCTTCGATCCCGCTTCCGGCGAGCGCACCGGCGCGGTTGCGCACTCGACCGGTGCCGAAGTAGGCCACATTCTGGACCGCGCGAATCGGGCCGCACCCGTGCTGGCCGCACTCAGCCCCTCGACCCGACAGGCCTGGATTGCCGCCGCGGCGGACGCCGTGCTCGCCGTCGCCGATGAGCTGGTCGACCTCGCTCGCTCCGAAACCGGACTCGGCGTCGCTCGCCTCGAAGGCGAACTGAACCGGATGGCCGCGAGCGCGCGGTTCTATGCCGGCGTCGCGTGCGAGGGCAGCTACCTCGGCGCGAGCCGGGAGGACTTGGACGGGGGATCGACCCTTGCCCGCTGGAATATCCCGGTCGGAGTGGTCGCCGTGTTCGGCGCGAGCAACTTTCCCTTCGGCTTCGGCATCTTCGGCCACGATGTGGCCTCCGCCCTCGCCGCGGGCTGTCCGGTGGTCGTCAAGGCACACCCGGCGCACCCGGCGCTCAGTGTGCGACTGGGCCAGTTAGTGCGGGAGGCCCTGATCGATGCCGGTGCCCCCGAGGGCACTTTCGACGTGGTGGTCGGCTTCGATTCCGGACTGCAGCTCGTCGATTCACCCGTGGTTCGCGCGGTGGCCTTCACCGGCAGCCAGCAGGCTGGGCTCGCTCTCGTCGAGCGCGGCGCCCGTCGAGGCATCCCGGTCTTCGCCGAAATGGGCACCGTCAACCCGGTATTTGTGACGCCGATGGCTGCGAACGATCGCGACTCGATCGCCCAGGGATTCGTCGACTCCTTCACCCTCGGAGCCGGCCAGTTCTGCACCAAACCCGGCCTGATCCTCGTTCCGGCGGGTCACCGCTTCATCGCCTCGATCGCCGAGGCCGTCTCGCGGGTGGCCGCCGCACCCCTACTGACTGCCGGTATTGCGGCCGCGTTTGCTCGCGGTATCGGTGAGCTCGATCCCCACGCGGCACCGGCCTCCCCGCCGGTGAAGACCGAAGCGCACTCCCTCGCCGGCTATGAGGTCACCCCGCGCGCGATTGTGGTCGACCTCGACCAGCTCACCCCCGGATCCCGCCTGCTCGAGGAGTGCTTCGGGCCGGTCGCCCTTGTCGTGGAGTACGGCGATCCCGCTGCCGCCCTCGCGGCACTCGATCGGCTCCAACCGTCGCTCGCCGCGTCGGTCTTCACTGGCGGGGAGGCCGACACCGATGCCGACCTCGCCGTTCTACAATTGACCAAGCGGGTCGGCCGCGTGGCCGTGAACACCTGGCCGACCGGGGTGGCGACGAGCTGGTCGCAACAGCACGGCGGACCCTGGCCCGCCACCTCCCGCCCGGAGGCCACGAGCGTCGGCGGCGGCGGGCTCGCCCGGTTCGTGCGCCCGGTGAGCGTTCAGAACGCGACATCCACCCAGCTTCCCCCCATGCTGCAGCCGCAGAATCCGTGGAAGCTGCCCCGTCGCCTTAATGGCCGGCTGGTGC
>JAYTTG010000198.1:0-7200 GCA_043745175.1 Microbacteriaceae bacterium | reverse complement strand
TCGCTCAGCATCACCGGTGAGACGATCGCACCTCGCTATCCGGATCTCGCGGCTGCTCTCGATGAGGGCACGGTGGGAGTGGATGCTGCGGCCGCCATTGTCACTAACCTCGACCAGGCCAACCCTCGAGCCCATCCGGACGATGTCGCGTACGCAGAAGAGGTGACGGTCGACTTCGCTCGCTCCGCCCCGGCCGATCTGGTGCGCAAGTTGGCGATCCAGTGCCGTGACCGCCTCGACACCGACGGCATCGAACCCCGGGAAGAAGAGCTGGTCCGTCAGCGGAAACTGTCGATCACCGAACTGGCGAACGGCATGCACCGAATGATCTGGGATATGGACCCGCTCACCGCCGCATCCGTCCACGGGTACATCGACGGATACGTCGACAGCATCTTCCGCACCGGCAGACGCGACGACACCGGCGACCGGGCGGACGGGGGCGGTGCGGATGCGATCCGGGACCTTCTCGACAGTCCACCGTCCCTTTCCGAGGAGTTGCAAGACCCGCGCACCCGCGCGAATATGGCTTCGGATGCAGTGCTGGCGATGTTCGGGCATGTTTCGAATTGTGCCGACACCGTGAGTCCGCTGCCGAAAACCACCCTGGTCGTGCGGCTGACTCTCGACAATCTGCTCTCCGGTCTCGGCGAAGCCCGTCTTGACGGCATCGACCAGCCGATTTCCGCGGGAACGGCGCGACGGATGGCCGCAGAGGCCGGCATCATCCCGATCGTGATGGGCGGGTCGAGCGAAGTGCTCGATCTGGGACGGGAACAACGCCTGTTCAATACAAAGCATCGCCTGGCCATCGGTGAGACGTATTCCGCCTGCGCGGGATGTGGCCGACCGGCTGCGTGGGCTGAACTGCATCACATCGACTGGTTCGTGCGAGACGGCGGGTTGACGAACCTGAAGAATGCGATTCCCCTGTGTTCGTCAGATCACCACGCGGTCCATACGAACGGATGGGAGGTTTCTGTTCGGAGTGGAGTTGCCTGGTTCATTCCGCCGAGCTCGGTCGATGTTTACCGCACACCGAGGCGCGGAAGCGTGCTGCCGCGCATCGAATTCCGACGTCGGGAGTGATGGTCCACCCGAACACTCTCTCCGCGACAGAAAATGCGCCGTCTATCGATGCACACTCATGTCGCACAATCTCTCATCGGGGCAGCTGTCGTCGTGCGTTCATGAATCTGCGCCGCCGCAGTGCCTTCGGACCGGTACTCCGTGTCGCGGTGGTGGCAGTGGCTTCTGCCGTGCTCGTGCTGTAGAAGCTCCCGAAACCGTCAAAGCCACCACGCCGGTGCAGCACATGGGGCCGGAGACATCCGCTCGGCTGAAGCAGCGGGCGCCCGTCGGGTCAATCCCGCTCTGGCGTCTGACATGAAACGGCTCGACCGGTGCGGGCGCACGCTGGCGATGCTGGTCACGGCTTCTGGTCGGAATACCACCAGGGAACTGGCGCAGGAGGAGCTGGCGCAGGAGGAGCTGGCGCAGGAGGAACTGAGACGCGCGGTGCGGTACGGCGAGAATGTGGCCGGGTAGACGACCGCCATGGCGGCCAAAGAGCGGGTCAAAACCGCAAGGCTGGGGTTGTGATCTGAGGCTGGCGTTTAGCTCACGCATGCCCAGGCCACCCCCGCACGGGTGCTTTCGCAGCACCTGATGAATCATTAGTTTTGACGCATGGATCCCAGTTACATTTCCGCTCTCACCGGTGTGGGGTTGCTCGCCCTCGTTCTCTGGGTTGTTCTGGCGATTATTGGCTTCGTCGTATCCGCTTTCTTGGCCAGTCTTTTTGCACGACTGGTCATCCGGTTCATGCGTAAGTCACTTGACCGCGAGTATCGCTACCTGCGGGGCGACTACACCGCCCACGGTTCGAAGCGCGCACCGAATACCGTGCCGCGGGATTGGTGATGAATCGACGGCGGATGCCGCGACATCCCCATGGCGGGCCGCCCTCAACCTCTATTGCCGCCTAGGTTCTTCCGTGAACAGGAAGAGTCGAATGCCAGACCAGCCCGTGCCAACAACGCCTACGGAACCCCCCGCCCGGCGGGTCAACTTTGGGCCAGGGCTCTGGATCCTGGCTCCGCTCGTGCTTCTTGCTGGCTCCCTGGTAGTGATGATGGTGGGCGGAGCGATCGCCCCGTCCTCCCCGCACCAGACGATCGATTCCCCAACAGCACCGGTGTCCACACCCCGTATCTCGGCACCGCCGGTGACGCTAACGGACTCCTTTTCTGCCGAATCGGCTGGCGATCCGAAGACGGTCACCGTGCCCGCCGAGAATGCGTCGGTAGCCGTCCTCGACTCCTCGACGACCACTCAAACGACCGCCCTCGTTCTGCTCGCAACTGTGCCGGTCAAGGGGCCTGCGCCGATGACGGGTTATGTGCGCACCGCGATGTTCGGCGCGGCCTGGCTCGACGAGGACCGAAACTGATGGGGAAACCCGTAACGACATACTGAGCCGCGACCTCACGGCAATCGCCAAATCCGGCAGTTGCCGTGTACTGAGCGGGCGGCTGGTCTCCCCCTACAGTGGCGGGGTGATCGACTTCGTTCGCGGCAATCGCACCTCCACCGCTGTGCAAATCGACCATGTCGTCTCCCTCGGGGACGCCTGGCGAACGGGAGCACAACAGCTCACTGGGGCCCAGCGGGTGGCATTGGCCAACGATCCGATCAACCTCTTCGCGGTGGATGGCCGCTCGAATGCGCAGAAGAGGGATGGCGACACCGCGACCTGGCTCCCCGCATCCAAGCCCTTCCGATGCACCTATGTGAGCCACCAGGTTTCGGTGAAGGCGACCTATGGGCTGTGGGTGACGCAGGCTGAACACGACGCGATGGCGCGAGTGCTGTCGGATTGTGCGTCGATGCCCGCGGTAACGTCGCCGTTCGCACCGGCTTCGATGCCTCGATCCGTCGTCGTGGTTGCTCCTGCTCCTGTGGCGGCTCCCGCTCCGGTCGCACCTGCACCATCGTCGTGCGACCCCAACTATTCCGGACAGTGCGTACCGGTCACGAGCGACGTGGACTGCGCCGGAGGAAGCGGTGACGGCCCCGCCTACCTCACGGGCACAGTCGCCGTGATTGGATCGGATCACTACGGCCTCGACCGCAATCACGATGGAATCGGCTGCAACTGAGCGCCGAGGTACCTCGCCACCGTATCTGCGGAGTTGAGCGTCAGTTCGTGACCGCGGTGGCGCTGAGGATCGGACCACGGTCGCGCGCCCGGGCTTATGGTCAGCGGTGCGCAAGCAGGTCTGGGTCTACCGGCCGGTCGGATGGGCGTGGGCGCTGGTGATTGACGCTGACCGGTGCGCTCCGACGGCAGGGCGATCCGGTGTGCTCAATTGCAACCCCTGCGCCATTCCACTCGTCCCGCAGCGATTCACCACCGGTGTGCATCCCGTGAGGCCGCGCGCCGTTCAGAGGTTCGGGACTGCCTCGGTCACTCCCGCGCCGACAGGTGCTCGTGAATTCCGAGCCAGAGACCATCGGTCAATCCGAGCACGATGGTCTCACGCTCTCGCGAGGTCTCCGCAACGCCCGCTAGTTTCGCCTTCGTCTCGACGTCGTGGCTGAACACTGCGATCGATCCAAATAGCTGGATGCGCCGATTGGTCGAGGAGCAGGACAGCACCTGGAATCCCTCGCTCTCCCAGTCGGCCCACAGCGTTTCATAGGCCTGCCGCGACTCGAGTCGGTGGTCGACATTGTGGAAGAGGAATGTCGCGTCGGGCGCAAAACCGGCGAAGTATGCATCGCGCCGGTGATGTGCGAAATCGTCGATGATGCGATCGACCGCGGTGAGAGCATCCGCTTCTTTACCCGCGCCGGTGCCGATCATGCCGGTGTCGGTCATGCCGCTGTTCCGGCTCGTCGAGCTGCGACGCGGGCGGCGGTTGAACCGTGATCCGTTTCGATCGCCTGGGGCGCGCCCACACGGCTCGGAACCCCGCGCGGACCGTCGTCGCCGAACACATAGCGCGGCTCGGGGAACAGCCAGAGCGCACTAAGGTACAGCACAGCACCGGCGACCACTGCGACGGCGAGGCTCAGGTCGATGCCGCCGCCTGCGTTGATGAACGGTCCGATGATGATCGGCGGATAGTTTGCAAACAGCAGCCCGAGAGCGGCCGCCCCGAGCCACGCGACCATGCCGCGCCAATTGATGCCGTTGGCGAACCAGTAGGTGCCACCGATCTCACCGCGATTGAAGACCTGCAGGTCGCGCGGGCGGAAGCTACCGCGACGCACGATGTATCCGATGGCCATGATCACCATCCACGGGGTCGTGGTCACGATGATGGCACCGACAAAGGCGTTCACGGCGCCGAGCAGATCGAAGAAGATGCGACCGGTGAGGATGAACAGGAACGCCACGACTCCGATACTGATGGTGGCCTGAACGCGACTGAATCGGGGGAACACTGAAGAGAAATCAAGCCCGGTGCCGTACAGGGATGTGGTGCCGGTAGAGAGGCCGCCGATGAAGGCGACGACCATGAGAAGCACCGCGTACCAGATTGGAGAGGCCTGGATGAGGGCAACGACGTAATCGCTCTTTCCGGCAACGATCGTGGCGGTTGCGACACCGAAGAGGAACGGAATGAGGGTGAGCAACTGTCCGAACAGGGTCGCGGCAAGGAGTTTGCGCGGCGGCGTGTTGCGCGGGATGTAGCGGGCCCAGTCTCCGAGGAACGCGCCGAACGAAATGGGGTTGGAGGCCACGATGAGGGCGGCGGCCACGAAGGTGGCCCAGAAGCCTCCGAGCGCAAAGCCCTTCGGTCCGGGATCGTATGAGCTGTCGAACGTGCCGCTGAAGGCGACGATAGCGAGCAGGATCAGGATCGTATTGGCGATTACCGCCGTCTTGTTTACAAGCAACATGAACTGGAAGCCGAAGACGACAACGACGATGACGATCACGCCGATGACGCCGTAGACGAGGGTGCGCAGACCGAGGGAGTCGGGAATGCCCCCGAGCCGGGTGAGCGCTCCGACAAGCGCGTCACCGCTCACCCAGACGGAGATCGAGTAGAACGCGACCGCGGTGAGCAGCGAGAGGAAGGATCCGACGATCCGGCCGCGCACGCCGAAGAAAGCGGCGGAGGAGACGGCGTTGTTGGTGCCGGTCTTGGGGCCGAACAGTCCCATCGGCATGAGGAAGATCGTGCCGATCAACACCCCGGAAACGGTAGCGAGCACCGCCTGCCAGAACGAGAGGCCAAGCACGATGGGAAACGTACCGAGAAGAACGGTCGCGAAGGTGTTGGCCCCGCCGAATTGGATGCGCAGCAGGTCGAGCCAACTGGAGGTGCGATCAGCGTCGGGGATGGTGTCGACCCCGTGGGTCTCCACCTCGATGATGCTCGGGCGGGGGTTGACGACCACGGATTCGTCAGTAACGGCATTGTCAGGGGTCATGGCTTCGCTCTCGATCGGGTGCGGCTCCGGATTTGCCGACACTAGCGGATATTTTGCCTTCTATGCAATAGTTGTTGACCATGAGGATACGAGAGATCGTCGACCTGTCGGTGGTGGTCAATGCCGACACGCAGGTTTACCCCGGGGACCCAGTGCCGAGATTCGACCCGCACAGCACGGTCGAGCGCGATGGCTTCAACCTGCTGACGGTGAGCATGGGGTCGCAGACGGGCACCCATGTGGACGCCCCATACCACTTCGATGACGCGGCACCCAAACTGGACGAGCTGCCGCTCGAGCGCTTTGTCGGCACCGGTGTCGTGATCGACGCTCGCGCCGCGGGCGCACGAGGACGCATCGGCTGGGAGTATTTCAGGGCGCACGAGGCCGAGCTGGTCCCCGGGATGATCGTCGTGCTGCATACCGGCTGGAGCGCGCACTACGGCACCGCCGCGTACTTCGAGAACCCTTTCCTCGACGCCGACGCCTGCGCTCACCTGATCGCGTTGGGCATCCGAACCGTCGGCATCGATGCGCTCAACATCGACGAGACCCCCGACGATGAGCACCCGGGAGAGGGCTTTCCGGTGCACCACCTCCTCGCCGACGTTGCCGGAGTGATCAGTGAAAACCTGACTAACCTGCACTCGATCGACTTCGCCGAACCCTTTATTTCCCTTCTGCCGCTGGCCTTCGAGGCCGCCGATGGAGCGCCGGTGCGCGCTGTCGCCCTCAATCTGTCCGTCTGAGCACCCGCTCTTTTTACGAAAGAATGCCCATGTCCACCACACCCATCGGTCCCTCCGACGCGAGCGTCTCTCCGCGCTATGCCGGAATTGCCACTTTCGCACGCCTGCCTCGCCTTGAGGACGTCGACCACGCAGACATCGTGGTGGTCGGCGTTCCCTTCGACAGCGGCGTCAGCTACCGCCCGGGAGCCAGGTTTGGGCCCGCGCATGTGCGCGAGGCTTCCCGTCTTCTGCGGCCGTACAACCCCGTGCAGGATGTCGAACCGTTTTCGACCCAGCAGATTGCCGATGCGGGGGACATAGCGGCCAACCCGTTCAGCATCGAAGAGGCCGTCAAACAGATCGAGGAAGGAGCCACTCATCTGGGTGCCGGCGACACCCGCCTGCTCACGATCGGCGGCGATCACACCATCGCTCTGCCGCTGCTTCGGGCGGTCACTAAGAAGACCGGTCCGGTGGCGGTGCTGCACTTCGATGCGCATCTCGACACCTGGGACACCTACTTCGGCGCGCCGGTCACTCACGGCACCCCGTTTCGGCGCGCCTCCGAAGAGGGACTCATCGACCTCGAGGCGAGCCTGCATATCGGCATCCGCGGTCCGCTCTATAGCCAGCAGGATCTCACAGACGATGCCCGCCTCGGATTCGCCGTGATTGCGGCGCACGAGTTCGAGACCGCTGGCCTCGCGACGGTGATCGAGCGGATGCTCGCCCGTCTCGGGGACCGTCCCGTCTATGTGTCGGTGGACATCGACGTGCTCGATCCTGCTCATGCGCCCGGCACGGGAACCCCGGAAGCGGGCGGCCTGACCAGCCGGGAACTCCTTTCGATCATCCGTGCGCTTCGCGGTGTGAGGATCGTGGGGGCGGATGTTGTGGAGGTTGCGCCGGCCTACGACCAAGCCCAGATCACCGCGGTGGCGGCATCCCACGTTGCCTATGAAATCCTGTCGGCCATGACACCACGAGCGGATCGCACCGGGAATTAGACCGGGTCCGACCG
>JAYTTG010000197.1:0-1975 GCA_043745175.1 Microbacteriaceae bacterium | reverse complement strand
CGCGGGTGACGATCGCCGGCCCAGTCGAAGAAGGGGTTGATGACGATGCCCATCATCGTGTGACTGGCCGAGTCTTCGTCGTTGCGCGAGAGCGGGTCACCGAAGTTGTAGGCGAAGAGGCACGGATCCCAGTCGAAGTCACCGCTGGTGGCCTTGGCGTAGGGGTCGAGGAGCAACTTGTTGGGGTTGCAGCGCTTGCCGGACTCCGGGTCGTATTCGCCAGAGACGCGGTAGCCGTAGCGCTGCCCGGGCTGCACCTGCGGAAGGTAGGCGTGCCAGACATAAGCATCGATCTCGAGCAGTTCGACCCGGGTCTCGACGCCGTTGTCATCGAAGAGACACAGCTCGATTTTCTCGGCGATCTCGCTGAAGAGTGCGAAATTAGTGCCACTGCCGTCGAAGGTCGCGCCGAGGGGATAGGCGGATCCGGGCCAGGTTTCCATGGGGTTTTCTCAATTCAGTCAGGCTGGTTCTGGGGGCCTTTTACCGTATCGCGCGGGTGCGAAGAAGGTCGAACCGAGAGAGAGCCTTGACAAGTCGGTGGGAAGATGGCCACCGAGCTTCGAAGCCCTCGCGGGGGATTATGCTGATAATGAACACGGGAGTCCGGTGATGCCGGGCTGAGAGGGAGCTTCTCCAAGCTCCGACCGTCGAACCTGACCTGGATCATGCCAGCGCAGGGAGGCACATATTCTCTCCGGGTCGTCGCAACCGCGGCGATCCACACCCGTGCCCTCACTACCGACAGGGGCACGACGATGCACGCAACCGCAACATCCTTTCGACCGAACGTTCGCCGTATCGATGCGCACTGGCGGGTGGTGGATATCGTGGTCGCGAGCGTGCTCGGCGTCGCCAGCGCACTCGTGTTCTTCGCCTGGAACCAGGTCTATGCACCGGTGACGGCTCCGCTCGAGGCGCTGCTTCCAGGGTCGCAGGCCCTGATGTACGGCATCTGGCTGTTCGCCGGCGTGCTCGGAGGTCTCGTCATCCGCAAGCCGGGTGCTGCGCTTTTCACCGAGCTCGTGGCCGCCATCGTTTCTGCGCTCCTCGGCGCACAGTGGGGTGGTTTCCTGACCATCGAAGCGGGGCTCGTGCAGGGTCTCGGGGCGGAGCTCATCTTTCTGCTCTTCCTTTACCACCGCTGGAACGTCGTGGTCGCAATACTCGCCGGTGCCGCGGCCGGCCTCGCCATGGCCGTCAATGACATCGTCGGGTACTACCTGGCTTCCGGAGCAGCCTTCCAGGCGATCTATACCGTCTCGGGCATCCTCTCCGGCGCGGTCATTGCCGGTCTCGGGTCGTGGTTCATCGTTCGAGGGCTCGCCCGCACCGGCGCCCTCAGTCGATTCGCCTCAGGCCGGCTCGGCGCGCGCTGACCAGGCCCATGTTATCCATCCCCCTCGCCCGCGCGACGCCGCTCTCCGTCGACGCGCGGGGATGGGGATGGCGTCATGCCGGCCGCTCGGGCTGGGCGCTGCGCGGGCTAGACCTGCGCATCGAGCCGGGCGAACGGGTGCTGTTGCTCGGGGCATCCGGAGCAGGCAAGTCCACCCTCGTGCACGCTCTGGCGGGTGTCCTCGGCGGTGACGAAGAGAGTGAATCGGAGGGGCGAGTGCGTGTCGGAGACTCGGATGCCGCTCGCGCTCGCGGCCAGGTCGGTCTCGTGCTTCAGGATCCGGATTCGCAGGTCGTGCTCGCCCGCGTCGGCGACGATGTGGCCTTCGGATGCGAGAACATGGGTGTCCCGCGCGAGGAGACCTGGCGGCGCGTCACGCAGTCGCTGAGCGCGGTCGGACTTGACCTCCCGCTTCGGCACCCCACCAGCGGGCTCTCCGGCGGCCAGAAGCAACGGCTCGCCCTCGCCGGTGTGCTTGCCATGCAGCCTGGCCTGCTGCTGCTCGACGAACCGACGGCAAACCTCGATCCGGACGGCGTGATCGAGGTACGGGATGCCGTGGCGCGTGTCCTCGAG
>JAYTTG010000196.1:0-7220 GCA_043745175.1 Microbacteriaceae bacterium | reverse complement strand
TTGGTACTGGTACGGCGGCAAGCGCAGCCACCTGCGACGCTAGACGAGGGGAGTTTCGCCACGGTGTCGCTATTGTTTCGTGCATGTTACGTCGAGGCGGCGAACGTAGGATCGGAAAATGCTCGAGCCCCAAACATCCGCACCACCTGGCGATTGGCCCGGTCGACACTTCGGTCTACCGGCGACCGGACCTCGGTCCATCGCCCGGTTCGGCCGCCGACTCGCCGCATTCGCCATTGACATCGCCCTTGGTGCGCTTATCTCCCTCGCGTTCTTCAAATATGACATCTGGGCGAGCCTTGCCATTTTCGCAATAACGCAAATAGTATTTCTGATTCTCGTTAGCGGAAGCGTCGGGCATCTCCTGTTGGGGATGCGGGTGGTTCCCCTGAAACCGGCATGGATCGGTGTCTGGCGGCCGATCGTGCGCACAGTGTTGCTTGCCCTACTCGTTCCTGCGCTGATTACCGATCGCGATCGCCGCGGAATCCACGACCGGGTGGCGGGCACCGTGTTGGTGCGCCGCTGACTGCGCAGTCCTCAGAGCCGATCAGCGGGGGCGTGGCGCGCGTGCTCTGAGCGGGTCGACGCCCTTAGGAATAGGGAGCTGGTTCTTACCGAGGGAGGCGAGACGATTGCTGACGGCGTGGATCTCGGACTTGTTGAGCGAGCGCTTGAAACGCGCCATGCGGCCCGCGAGTTTGTGGAGCGGCACGGCGTCACTGTCGGGTCCGACATGAAGCATGTGAACGATGACGTTCGGAAGAATACGCGTCACACGCCGACGCTCTTCGTCGAGCATCTTCTGCGTGCGGCTCTTCGGGCCTTCACCGATCAGTACGACGCCGCCGTTACCGACTGCTCGATAAACCGCGTCCTGGGTCTTGGGGCTAACGGCAACCGGCATTTCGCTCGCGGTCCAGCCGCGACGGAGCGAACTCTTCAGCACGGCTCCGACGGCTCCCGGCTGACCCTCTATCTGTGAATATGCGGCGCGCTCCGCAAGCCGACCAAGCACGATGAGGAAGAGCAACACACCACCGAGCACTCCCGCGACGATCCACAGTACGAATCCGAAAACATTGTCGACGCCGGAGATCAGGAGACCTGCGACGATGCCGACCAGAATCGGAGCGAGAAAGGCGAGGAGAAACCACCAGATCGCGTTCGCGTCGTAGCGCCGAGTCATTTGGAAGACCTGGTACATCTGCTTGAGACGACCAGGCTCTTTCGCTGCCTTCGGAGACGAATTTTGGGTGCGTGCCATGGGTCAAGGATACGACCTGTCCGTGGCCATCTGCTCCCTCACCCCCTCGGACCGGCCTACTCTGTCAACCATTTCGCCCGGCACGTGGCGGTGGATGCCTTGGGCCCGTGATACTCGCACCATGGAGACCGTCGGAGGCTATCGACTCGTGCGTAAACTCGGCGCGGGAGAGCGCGCAGAGATTCACCTCGGGCACGCCGGGTCGAGAGAGCCGCCGACCGGTGATCGGATCGCTGCGATCAAAATCTTCCGTCCGTCCACAGACGAGATGAGCATAGACCGCGAGATCGAGGCCCTCGCGCGCGCTTCCTCCCGCCATCTTCTGGAATTGAAAGACCTTGCGACGGGCAGGGACGGGCGACCCTGCCTTATCCTGCCACGACTCGGATCGGGCAATCTGGGGCGGCTGTTGGCCGTTCGTGACGATCTAGAGGCCGGGGAGGCGGTCAGCATCCTGGTTCCGCTGGTCGAAGCGGTACGGGAACTTCATCGGGTCGGTGTCGCCCACGGGGCGGTGGCACCAGGATCGGTGCTCTTCGACGACGAGGGTGCCCCGGTGCTCGCGCGATTCGGCGGAGTCAGCCTGATCGGTGACTTCCCGGTGACCGACGGCGGGCACAGTCTCACCTCGGCGCACCTGGATGACGAACGACACGCAGTCGATGACCGAGCCGGGCTGAGGGATCTCGTCGGCACCGTGCTCGATCGGCTCAGTGGGGGAGCGAACTCCCAGCCGCTCGCAACGCTCCGCGAATGCGTAGGCAGGCCGCCGCCGACAGACCGGGAACTCCTCCTACTCATCGACCTGCTATACGACCTCGCACCGGCGTTACCGATCCGCCTCGATCGCCACCTGACACGCCAGGAGTCGGAATTAGGGTCCCCCAATCGGGTCGACTGGCATCCGAACAGTGCGAGGGAAGAGCTCGGGCACAATAACGTGCCGACAGAGGCGGCACCGCCCACTGTCGGTGCGCCCTCGGTCCCTCTGCCGTCGTGCAAGCGGCAAACGATAGTGAGCGATCGGGACGAACATCTGCTGGTGAAGCTTCGTTCGCGGGTCATTGCGGTCCTCTCGCCGGTTCGCACCCCGATCTGGATTGCAGGCGGCGCCGGGCTTGGCGCGCTGGTCGTCGCGCTCACAGTGATCCCGGCCGCTCACTCAGAGACTGCAATCGAGCCGTTTGCAGCTAGCACGCCGCGGGTGACGCGGACCGCAAACGCATCCGACCGCCCGACCGAAATAGCGCAGTCGAAGCGGGCGACGCCCACTTCGGGAGCGGCTTCGGCCATCGAGGGGGAGGACCCGCTCGCCGCCGCGCGGGCACTTCTCACCGCACGTGCCCAGTGCTTGATCGCGAAATCGACGACGTGTTTCGACGCTGTCGACCAAGCCGGATCGGCAGTGATCGAGGCAGATCGCGAGCTTGTCCGTCGGCTGAAAAAAGGAGTGCCGCTGCCCTCGGAAGCCGCACTAGCCAATTTCACACCCCGCCTCATCCAGCAGCTCGGCGACTCCGCAATCATCCAACTGGTCGCCGCCGATGGTAGTGCGATGACCGCAAAAAACCCGGCCCCGCTTCTCCTGGTGAGAACCGAGGCCGGATGGCGTATCAGGGATATCGCGCTCGGCTAGTAGTACTCAGTTGGGTAGGGGCTCAGTTTGCCCCACCCTCTTTTCGGCGGGTGAGCCGCAGTGGAGCGACCGGCATTCATGACGAAGTCTCTCGGGGAGATGGGCAGGCCGAGGTAGCGGCGTTGTTGCGGGCGGTGACCACGGCCGCAGTACTCGAGCATCTCGGTTGCCAACAGGTAGCCGACGACATGAAACTCTTGTCGCCCCCGGCCACGAACACGTCAACTTTCTCGGCCGATACCAATTCAGAATGCCCGAACTGCTGCACTATCAACTCCGTCCGGTGCGCGATCCGAACAGCCAAAACTCAACGACAGAGCCCTTGCCGCACGTTTTCGTTCCATTAGTACTCGGGCCCCGAGCTGTTTCGACGACGGGAAAACGGGGTTCGGCGATCCATTCGATCGCGAACTCGTGGGCGCGGCTGTCCACTGGCCTGGGCAGCATCCCCGGGAGGACGATCCTGGCTTCGGCCGTGACGGGGACCGTCAGTGCCCGGTCTACCGGGCCGCCCGTGCGCCGACACGAGACTGTAATCAACTAGGAAAAGCGTGTCGTTCGTAGTCGCGAGCGGTGACGTCTTGCATGAACTTGGGTCGAAACATCAAGGTGGCAAACCCTGGTTCGCGAGGCCCTCGTCGACAAGAATGCCGCCGAGGGTGTGGGCAGTGTGTCCGACGGGTGGCACACCAGGGTCGGGCCGCGCGGCACCCACCTCTCCGGCGGCCAGCGCCAGCGCGTCGCGATAGCGCCAGCGCGTCGCGACAGCGCGAGCGCACGTGCGAGATCGTCGAGTGCTTGCGCTCGACAGTGGTGCGAGCGCTGGAAAATTACTCCGAGGCCCACGTTCAGTCGGCCCTGACATCGTCCGTGAAGGGGCGTCCTATACTCGTCCTCGTTAACCGACTCTTGACGATTCCTAACACTGACCACATCGTCACCCTGGATCAGGGGAGGATAGTGGAGGTGGGCTGGCGCGCTGACCTGGTCGCTCTCGGCGGCCATTACGCCAGGCTGCGACGAGCGCAGGACGTCTAGTGCCAGATCGGGCTGAGGGTAGTGGCGCGGCCGCCGATGAGCCATTCGGTGACGAGCAACTCGCCCGTCGCCCGCGCAGCGATGCCATGCGGGCTGCGCAATTGGGGAAGGGTGCGGTCCGGTGCGGTGATCTGATTACCGACCCGAGTGTTGGGCCAGACTGTGTCTGCCGGGACTGACGCGTCGCCGACGTTCGCGATAACGTCGGCAGCCCGGTCCAAGCCGACCACTGCGCCGACAGTCCTGACACCCACAGGATTTCGCCCGCAATCGTGAGACCGGAGGGGAGGTGAGAACGTCGAGGCCGAAGGTGTCGAGGTACTCTCCTCCCAGGGTGAGCGCGACGATGCGATGGTTTCCGCGGTCGGCGACGAGCAGCCGTGGCTCGGCGCCACGGGGATCGACGCCCAGCGCGCGGGCGGTGAAAGCGTGGTGCGGCTGGCCGAAGCATCGGTGGTCCAAAGCAGCGTGCCATCGTGGTCGAAGGCGTGCACCAGGTTTTCGCCATAGCCATAGCCATCGGCGACCCAGACCCGACTGCCATCGGTCACGACCGCGGTCGGTCTCCAGGACGCGGTTGGGGGTTCGAGCTCGCGCAGCCTGGCGTCACCGCGATCAACGAGCACGACCCGACCGGATGTTGTCCTCACCGACAAAACGCCGTCGCGCAGCACCTCCTTGGACCGGGGTCGGCGATCCAGATGCTACCGTCGGCGCAAATCCCGATGTCGTGGCACTCGGTCGTCGGTACCGCGATCATGCTCACCGCGCCAGTCGAATCGACTCGATGAATGCCGCGCCCGTCCGCCGCGCCCAGATAGAGGGTGCCGTCGGGTCCCACCGCAGCGCCAGGATGTGCGAAAGGCGGTGAGCCGGCGTCCGGAAGTATGACCGGAGTCCACGCGAAGCGCACGGTCAGTGCGGCCCCGCGGGCAACCAACCTTCTCCGCACGCACCTCCGTCTACAGCCTCGCTGACGATGATCTCGTCACCGCCGGGGGTGAGGAGAGGGTTGTAAAAGTGTGCGATTTCGGTGCTGGTCTGCGGCACGTAGTGGAAGATCAACGAGCGCCGAAAGCGGTCGGTCGAGCGGTTCGAGAACGAGCCGTGCACCATACTGCCGTGGAAAAGCAGCACGTCACCGGCCTTCATATCGGTCTGCTCGGCGACCATGCCATCGGGCAGCCGCACCTCCGCGTTCGTGAAGGACTCGGCCTGGTCTGCGTCCTCCGGGCACACGAGTTCGTAACGGTGGGAGCCGGGCACGACTTTGAGGCCGCCGTTCTCTCCATCGCAGTCATCGATTGCGATCCACGCCGCGATGCAGGTTTCCGGGTGAGCCTGCAGGAAGAGGTTGTCCTGGTGCAGGGCTTGGCCGCGGGCGCCCGGCGGCTTGAAGTAAAACATCGACTGGGCGCCGAAGACCGGACCCATGATTTCGGTGACTTTACTCAGTATTCGGGGCTCGAGCATCCATTTCCGTGATAGCCGCCCGACCTCGAGCTCGGGGCTTCGGTGGGGATGCACGAGCCGCGGGTAGAGCTCGAGGGGGTCACCCTCTGGCACGCGGTCGTCCCAGCCTACAGACCGATCACGAGCGAGTTGGTTCATGAACGCTTCGCGAATCTCGGCGACTTCGGCCGCGTTGAGCATGGAACGGATTTGCAGCACTCCAAGGCGTTCGAACTCTTCTGCGAGCGAGGCCTCAGTGTCGGGGATAATATTCAACAAACGAGATAGCTTTACCCCTATTCCCTCGTATTCCCATATAACTTCACGCGCGCTTTATGGAAGATGCTGCTATGCGTACGCCCGAGTCGCGCGAGGAGAGTACGCATGCTGTCGTGCACCGGCTCAACCCCGGCTACTTCAACGAGGGTCCCGAGTACTCCACGTGGCGGACTAACGGCACAACGGATTACCTGCTTATCCACACCATTGCCGGATCGGGGAGGTTTGGTGAGATTAGCGTGAGCGCTGGCGATACCGTGCTTCTGCGGCCTGGCGTCCGCCACGACTATTCGACGGCCGAATCAGCGACTCGGTGGGAGTTCGCCTTCGTGCACTTCCACCCCCGTACCGACTGGATGCCGCTGCTCGACTGGCCTGCCTCCGCCGGAGGGGTTTGCGTGCTTCACACCGACGGCGAGCTGCGCCATCGGGTTACAGCGGCGCTGCGAGCCTGCGCGCGTACGCGTGCCGGTGGCCTTCCTCGAGCCGAGCTCTTCGCCGTGAATTCGCTCGAGGAGGCGTTGCTATTGCTCGATATGCAGAACCCGCTGACTTCGCTGATGGATGAGCGCGTGCTGCGCGTCATTGAGCACATTGGCGCCCACATCGCAGAGCAGCTCGGCGTGGTTCGGCTCGCTGAGGTTGCTCACATATCGCCCTCGCGGCTTACCCACCTCTTCAGCGAACATCTCGGTGTCAGTCCTCAGCGCTATGTCGAGCGAGAGCGGATGTTGCTCGCCGAGCAACTCTTGGACCTTACCAACCGGCCTATCGCCGAGATCGCGAGGGAGGTCGGCTGGGATGACCCGCTTTACTTCTCCCAGCGGTTTCACCACTTCGCCGGGGTCAGTCCGAGTAGGTATCGTCGAAACGGACGTCTGGCTGCCCACTCTTCTGAAACGTTACATTGAGGGCGCGCAGCGGAAGACTGGCTGCTCGTCCGTTCACAAGAGAGGAGCATCCGTGACGCCTGGCCCCGTTCATGGCGAGATCCGCCGCTCCGTAGGCGAGCACTTCGCCGACCGCGCTGTGCGGCTCCCGGGCGTGGTTGAGGGCGATACCCACGTTGGCTTCCGGTCGAATTTCGTCATCGCCTCGGCGGCCGATGTCATCATCGACGTGCAAGCGTCCGCCGACTTTCGGCTGTGGAGTGACGGTGAAACCTTCGTCTCAGGGCCGTTCCGGTATGCGACAGCGCTCCCGGAGTTCCATCGAAAGCTTGTGAGGCTGGAGGCTGGAGGCTGGAAAGCACGCCCTCGCGATGCAGGCGACGGGAGGTCGCCTACAGAACCGAGTCTTTGCCGATCTGCCGGGCTTCGTGTGGGTGATGGCGACCATCGCTGGCCTACCGATCGAGTTGAGCTGGAAGGCGCGCCAGCTGTGGGAGTACGCCTCCACAGGCCTCAGGGTGAGTCCTCTCCTGGGGTGGATGGAATGGCGCGACGCCGTGCTCGACCCGACTTGGAGGGTGGAGGAGCCGAACATGGACTGGGCCGATGCCCGTCCGGTCCCCGAACTCCGCAAGTTGTTAGGCCCGTCGACGCAGGG
>JAYTTG010000195.1:0-7235 GCA_043745175.1 Microbacteriaceae bacterium | reverse complement strand
ACTCGATGGATTCCGAGATGCCGGTGATGAATCCGCCCCACGGCCCGAGGGCAGCCCGGGCGAACGAGTAGGCGCCACCGGTGTGCGGCATGGCGGCGGACATCTCGCCGATCGAGAAAATCATCGCGAAATACATGATCACGATGATGATGGTCGCGATCAGCAAACCTCCCCACCCGGTGGTGGCGAGACCGACGTTCCAGCCGGAGAAGTCGCCGGAGATGACGGCCGCGATGCCGATGCCCCAGATTCCCCAGAATCCGGCCGTGCGCTTGAGGCTGCGTTTCTCGAAGTAGCCGTCTTCGGCTTTCGTGTAGGTGACACCGGAGACTGTGTTCTTGGGCATTCATTCCTCCAGGAGCGGATCATCGGGAGCCGGGCGCGATGAGTCACCGCGTCACGCTTATCGGAGAGCATGGCGTTTATTGGTACTTCTTGTCTACCTTTAGATGTAAACAGTGCGTTACAAGCCCTAGGATCGGGGTCGTGCCAGCGTGACGCAATGGTTGGCAAATGCTCGAGAAGACGAGGAACCCCCATGGCCGCTCGCACGGGAATGCTGACGACCGACCAGCTCAACGAGCTCATCGAAGACGGCAAGATCGACACGGTTATCGTGGCGTTCACCGACATGCAGGGGCGCCTGGTCGGCAAACGGGCATCCGCTCGGCTGTTCAGGGAAGAGATCAGCAGCCACGGCGCCGAGTGCTGCAACTACCTGCTCGCGGTGGATGTCGAGATGAACACCGTTGACGGCTACCGCATCTCCTCGTGGGAGAAGGGCTACGGCGACATGGCGATGATCCCCGACCTGTCGACCCTTCGGCTGCTGCCGTGGCTCCCGGGAACCGCCCTCGTCATGGCCGACCTCACCTGGCTCGATGAGCGGCCGGTGGATCCTGCGCCTCGCGAGATACTCAAGAAGCAGATCTCCCGGCTCGCCAAGAAGGGGCTCGTTGCCTACGTCGGCACGGAGCTCGAATTCATCGTCTTCGACAACAGTTACCGGGATGCCTGGAGCAAGGGCTACGTGGGACTGACCCCGGCGAGCGACTACAACATCGACTACGCGATGCTCGCCTCGACACGTATGGAGCCGCTGCTGCGCGACATCCGCCTGTCGATGGAGGGCGCGGGGCTGTATTGCGAGGGGGTAAAGGGGGAGTGCAACCTGGGGCAGCAGGAGATCGCGTTCCGCTACGAGGAGGCGCTCACCACTTGCGACAACCACTCGATTTACAAGAACGGCGCGAAAGAAATCGCGGACAAGCACGGGAAGTCCCTCACCTTCATGGCCAAGTTCAACGAGAGGGAGGGCAACTCCTGCCACATCCACATCTCGTTCCGTGGAACCGACGGGTCGGCGGTCTTCGCCGACGATGCTGACGCGCTCGGCATGTCGAAGGTGTTCCGTCACTTCCTGGCGGGCCAGCTGAAGACACTGCGGGAACTCACGCTGTTCTTCGCTCCGAATATCAACTCGTACAAGCGATTCGTCGACGGCAGCTTCGCGCCGACCGCCGTGGCCTGGGGACTCGATAACCGCACCTGCTCCCTGCGTGTCGTCGGGCACGGGCTCGGGATGCGCGTGGAGAACCGCGTGCCCGGCGGAGACGTAAACCAGTACCTGGCCACCGCAGCGCTCATCGCCGGCGGGCTGTACGGCATCGAACACGAGCTGGAGCTCGAGCCGATGTTCGAGGGGAACGCGTATGGGAGCGACGCCCCCCGGGTGCCGGCGACCCTTCGAGAGGCGGCCGAACTCTTCGGCAAGTCCGAGATCGCTCGCGAGGCGTTCGGTGCGGATGTCGTGGAGCACTACCTCAACAATGCCCGCATCGAGGTGCGGGCCTACGATGCCGCCATCACAGACTGGGAGCGGGTGCGCGGCTTTGAGCGTTTCTGAAAATACGGCCTCTACCAACCCGACGTTGCAGGCTTCGTCGGCGCTGGCGTCGCGTGATGGCCGGCGCGATCTCCATAGCTCCGGCGCGCCCGTCATCGGCCTCACCACCTATCTCGAGCAGGCCCAGACCGGAGTTTGGGACGTGAAGGCTGCCTTCCTGCCGAAGGTCTACTTCGAGGCGATCACCCGAGTGGGCGGCATCGCCGTTCTGCTCCCGCCGCAACCTGTCTCCGAGCAGATCGCGAACCGGGTGCTCGACGGACTCGACGGCCTGCTGATCACCGGCGGAAAAGACGTGGACCCGGCCCGCTATGGTCAGGAAGCGCATCCGACCACAGACATTCCGCGCACCGATCGTGATGCCTGGGAGGATGCGCTTCTCACCGCGGCAATCGCGCGCGAACTGCCGTTCCTCGGCATCTGCCGCGGAGCCCAGGTGCTCAACATTGCGCTCGGCGGCACTCTGCATCAGCACCTTCCCGAGGTGCTCGGTACCGAGAGGTACCAACTCGGCGGCGGCAACTTCGGCCGGGTCGAGGTTGCGGCGGAGGCGGCAAGCGCGGTCGGTCGGCTCGTCGGCACCGATCCGCTCGAGGTGGCGGTCTACCACCATCAGGCCATCGATCGGGTGGGCGAGGGCCTTCGCGTGACCGCGCGCACCGAGGACGGCGTGATCCAGGCAGTCGAACTGGAGAGTGTGCCGTTCGGCGTGGCAGTGCAGTGGCATCCGGAGCAGACCGGAGACGACCTGCGGCTGTTCGCCGGGCTCGTCGAGGCGGCCAGGCACTACAGCGCCGGAAGGGCCGGGCGATGACCGGCATCACGCTCATCAACCCGGCCACCGAGGCGATGCTGCAGACCGTCGAGCACACCAGCCTCGAGCAGGTGGATGACGCTGTCGCCCGAGCAACGTCGGCGCAGCGTGCCTGGGCGGCTCTTCCTCCAGCCGAGCGGGCTGCGGCTCTTCGACGGTTCGCGACGGTCGTGGAGGGCGATATCGAGAATCTTGCTGCTCTCGAGGTAGCCAACTCGGGGCATCCGATCTCCCAGGCCCGCTGGGAAGCGGGCCATGTGCGGGACGTGCTCAATTACTACGCTGCCGCCCCGGAACGGATGATCGGAAGGACGATCCCGGTGGCCGGGGGCATCGACGTCACCTTTCTCGAGGCGCTCGGGGTTGTCGGGGTGATCGTGCCATGGAATTTTCCGATGACCATCGCGGCCTGGGGCTTTGCCCCCGCTCTCGCCGCCGGGAACGCGGTGTTGCTCAAGCCCGCCGAATGGACCCCGCTCACCGCGATCCGTCTCGGCGAGTTGGCCCTCGAGGCGGGTATACCGCCCGGACTCTTCCAGGTGCTGCCGGGCAAAGGCACGGTGATCGGCGAGCGGTTCGTGACGCATTCCGACGTGCGCAAAGTGGTCTTTACGGGCTCGACGGTCGTCGGAAAACACGTGATGGCCGGCTGTGCCGACCAGGTGAAGGCGGTGACCCTCGAGCTCGGCGGCAAGTCGGCGAACGTGATTTTTGCCGACTCCGACCTAGAGAAAGCCGCGGCGACCGCGCCCTACGCGGTGTTCGAGAATGCCGGCCAGGACTGTTGCGCGCGCAGTCGCATCCTGGTGCAGCGCAGCGTCTACGACCGTTTTCTCGAACTGCTGGAGCCCGCGGTGAAGGGTGTGCGCGTCGGGTCTCCCCTTGCGGACGACACCGAGATGGGTCCGCTTGTCTCTGCGGCGCACCTGGCGAAGGTGCGCTCCTATGTGCCCGACGATCGCCAGGTCGCCTTTCGTGGTAGCGCCCCGGATGGTCCGGGCTACTGGTTCGCCCCGACGGTGTTATTGCCAGACTCGCGGACCGACCGGGTGGCAGTGGACGAGATCTTCGGGCCAGTTGTCAGTGTGCTGCCATTTGAGGATGAGGCGGATGCCATCGCCCTCGCGAACGACAGCATCTATGGGTTGAGCGGCTCGATCTGGACGAGGGACCTCGGCCGCGCCATCCGTGTCTCCCGAGCAATCGACAGCGGAAACCTCTCGGTGAATTCGCATTCCTCGGTGCGGTACTCCACCCCCTTCGGTGGGTTCAAGCAGAGCGGTCTCGGGCGCGAGCTCGGCCCGGATGCCGCCACCGCGTTCACCGAAACCAAGAACGTCTTCATCAGCACGGACTAGGAGCACAGCACATGGCAGTAGCGAAGATCGACCTCACCCAACGCCTCGCGGGCAAGGTCGCCGTCGTCACCGGGGGAGCGAGCGGGATCGGTCTCGCCACCGCCCGGCGTTTCGCCGCGGAGGGAGCCAGGGTGGTGATCGCCGACTTCAATGAGCTGTCCGGTGCGGCGGCGGCCGCCGAAGTCGAGGGGCTGTTCGTGCAGGTGGACGTGTCCGATGAGGCCCAGGTGAATGCACTCTTCGCCGCAGTTAACGAGACCTATGGATCGGTGGACATCGCGTTCAACAACGCCGGAATCTCTCCGCCCGACGACGACTCGATCGAGACGACCGAGTTGCCGGCCTGGCAAAACGTGCAGGATGTCAACCTCAAGTCGGTCTACCTGTGCTGCCGCGCCGCGCTCAGGTACATGGTCGCCCAGCAGTCGGGGTCGATCATCAACACGGCGTCGTTCGTAGCGGTGCTCGGGTCGGCGACCAGCCAGATCTCATACACCGCATCGAAGGGCGGCGTGCTCGCACTGAGCCGCGAGCTCGGCGTGCAATTCGCGCGCCAGGGCATCCGGGTGAACGCGCTGTGCCCAGGACCGGTCAATACGCCGCTGCTGCAGGAACTGTTCGCCAAGGACGAGGAGCGCGCCCAACGCCGTCTCGTGCACATCCCGCAGGGCAGGTTCGCCGAACCGGAGGAGCTCGCCGCCGCGGTCGCATTCCTCGCAAGCGACGACTCCTCCTTCATCACCGGCTCGACCTTCCTGGTCGACGGCGGTATCAGCGCGGCCTACGTGACGCCGCTGTAATCATGAGCGAGCGGGGCGAGGGAGGGCTGCTGCGGGCGGATGTCGCCGGTGACGCTCTCTTTCGACCCGTGCGCGCGGGTAATGCCTTCGAGGAGACCGTGAGCCGGCTGCTGCAGGCCATCCGCCTCGGGATCGTTCCGCCGGGAGATGCTCTGCCGGCCGAGCGCGACCTCGCCACGCGATTCTCGGTGAGTCGTGACACCGTGCGCGACGCCATCCGCTCACTGTCTGACGCCGGCTTCCTGGTGTCGCGGAGGGGGCGCTACGGCGGCACCTTCGTGGTGGATGCCCCGCCACCCCGGGTCGCGGGCTCCGGGATCGACGGGGTTGCGGCATCCGCTCCTGCCACCGCCGCGGAGATCGAAGACGTGCTCGCTCTCCGCGACATCCTGGAGGTGGGGGCGGCTCGCTCTGCTGCGTCGCGCAGTCTCACCGCGGGTGATCGCGAGTTGCTCTGGACCCGGCTGGGCGAGACGGCGGCTGCGACCGTTACCGACTATCGACGGCTCGACTCGCGGCTGCACCTCACGATCGGCGAACTCGTCGGGGCTCCCTCGCTCGTGCCGCTGCTCGCCGAGAACCGAATGCGGGTGAATGGCCTGCTCGACGGCATTCCGCTGCTGCCGCCGAATATCGAACACTCGAACCAGCAGCACGAGCGCATCGTGATCGCTGTCCTCACCGGGGATGCCGAGCGGGCGGCATCCGCGATGCAGGAGCACCTCGAAGGCTCGGCTGCGCTGCTGCGCGGATTCCTCACCTGATGTCGTAGTGAGCGCCCGGGTGTCCCATTCGCTTGGCCCGCGGCTTCGTCCAGTGGCTTCGTCCGGTGGCTTCGGTGGAGGCGATGACGACCGATGGCGTGCTCAGCCGCGCTGCTGCCACGGATGGCCACGAAATGTGCGCTCCGCGGACCTCCTCCCCGTGGGCATCGTGCTGGTGTCACCACATCGCGCTGGTGTCGCCACCTCGCGGCGGTGTCGCCACCTCGCTGCGGGAGTTGTAACTCCCTCCACGATCCCGTTGGGCCGCCGCGAGCGGTCTTATCTCCCGCCACGAGCAGACGGCTGGGAAGGGGTGGCCGCCATGCGAATGTGACCTGGGACTGTCCTCAGGCGGCCGGGGGCGACTTCGGCGTGCGGGGCTGGGTCGGCGCCTTGACCACCGGAGTCTTCGGCGCGGGTGTTTTTGTCGCCGCGGTCTTCGGCGCAGTCACCGTGGAGATGGTGCGCGTCGGTGTGGGCGCTGCGGGTGTGGGCGCCGCGGCGGAGGGCATCACCTTTGTCGTGCCGGTGGGAGATATTGAAGCGGTGGGAGCTGTCGGGGTCGATGATGTCGCGGCCGGGGTGGATGCCCGTGAAGTCGTGGAGGCTGTTGCCGGAGACCCGGAAGCCGGAGACCCGGAAGCCGGAGATACGGAAGCCGGAGACACAGCAGACACGCGCGGCGCTGACACGGGAGGTGTCGAAACCGAGGATGGTGGGGCGGCGGTCGGCGCGCTTGGCGCTGCCGAATCGGGACGCGGTGCGGCCGGAGGCTTCGGCGGCTCGTTCTTCGCCACGTACAACTGCGCGGCGCGCGTCGCTACGAGAAGGAAGCGCACCAAGAGGAAGACGAGGCCAACGCCGACGGCGAGGGCGAGCAGTGAGAAGAAGCCCCACACGACGAGCCCGGCGAATCCGAGGACCCCCGCTCCCATGTCGTACATTCCCGGAATGAGTGGGTTGTGCATGGTTACTCCTCTAGCTCGTCGGCAGTGCGCGACTGCTCCACTACTGAGTCCACTGCAATGACTACGGTGATGGCCCAGATGACCCACATGAGGATCAGCCGCCAGTCGCGCGGACCCTTTCGGGTCGTCTGGAGGGTACTCCATCCGCCGATGACGGCGCTGATCAGGGTGCCGCTGAAGATGAATTTGCGCAACGTGTGCCTTTCAATTCGATATAGCCACGGTACTCCGCCGCGATATCGGGATCACATCCCGATGTAAAGTCAAGTGCTGCTGCGGCGTCGAGTGACCGAAGGGACCCGTGCGAACTGCGATCCTCGGGGCGGCCCTGCTCCTGCTCGGCTTCGTCGCTATTGTCACCGGCATCCTCCCGGTGGCGGATGCGCTAGCTATCGGCGAACGGGTGTGGCCGATCCTTCTGTTCGTAGTCGCGATCACCGTGGTCACCGAGCTCGCCGCAGAGGCGGGGCTGTTTCGGATGCTGGCGGAGCAGACCGCCCGCTGGGGACATGGCCGGGCCTGGCTGCTCTGGCTGCTCGTGCTCGCCCTCGCGGTGGTGGGCACGATCTTCCTCTCGCTCGACACGACGGCGGTGCTCCTGACGCCGGTTGTGGTGATCCTCGCC
>JAYTTG010000194.1:0-7239 GCA_043745175.1 Microbacteriaceae bacterium | reverse complement strand
ATTTTGCCCACGGTTTCTCAGCAAAAGGCGGCGGCGGACTGTTCTCCCGGCGTAAGCCATCGGTAGAGCTGCCGGGGATTTATCTCGACGGAGGTTTCGGCGTCGGCAAAACCCACCTGCTCGCGGCTCTCTGGCATCTCGCTCCCGGACGCAAGTATTTCGGCACCTTCATCGAATACACGGCGCTCGTCGGAGCGCTCGGCTATGCGGGTGCTGTGTCGCAGCTGAAGGGTGCCAGGCTGGTCTGTATCGACGAGTTCGAGCTCGACGACCCCGGAGACACCCGACTCATGTCGCGCCTGCTCTCGGAGCTCGTCGCGTCGGGCTCCCGAATCGCCGCGACCTCAAACACACCGCCCAACGCGCTCGGTGAGGGTCGCTTTGCTGCCCAGGACTTTCTGCGGGAGATCGATGCTCTTGCCGCCCGGTTCATCACGATCCGTATAGACGGACTGGACTATCGGCGCCGCGACATGGAGGGGCACGCGATCAGCACCGCTGACAGCGAATTCGGCGCAACGCTGGAGCAGCTCTCGGGAGTGGTGACGGTCGACACCTTCGATGCCGTGATTCGGCACCTGTCCACGGTGCATCCGTCCCGGTACGTGCGCATGATCGATGGGCTTGACGGAATTGCCGTGACCGGCGTGCACGATCTTTCCAACCAGACGGATGCCCTCCGCCTCGTTGCCTTCGTCGACCGGCTGTACGACGCGCAGGTTCGCATCCTCGCCACAGGGACGCCCCTCGACCAGGTATTCGACGAGGACATGCTCGCAGGCGGCTACCGCAAGAAGTATCTTCGCGCGGTGTCGCGCCTCATCGCGCTGACCGCCGGCCAGGTCTAGCGCAGTTTTCGACGCCCTGCATCCCGCATGGGAACGAGCGGAGTTGTGCCCTGATGGGTAACCCACTCTCGAATTTTCCCCTCCGGCACACGAATGCCGGTCGGCCTTCCGCCGCCCAGGTTCATGCCGGGCTCGGGGACCGGGCAGAGCGGGCCTGATGGCACGGTACCTGGCATTGGGGCCTAACCCGAGCACACCGGGTGTGGGACAGCTGACAGTGGAACGACGGGCGGCGGACGCAAGTTTGAGTTACTCCGAGGGGCTATCGATGCTTGTACATATCTGCTCGTGGCTGTTCGCGTCTATCGGGACGTTCGTCGGCACTACATTCTCGGTCAGAGTGTTCGGCCACCATCGCCATGGAAACGAGCGGGGCTTCACCAGGACTATTGGAGTCCCTATCTCGTCACTGAGTGGCTAGATCGGCATTGTTCGCGACGACAAAAAAATGGTCACGGCGACAAAGAGGCTACCGGCCGCCAGGAGCAGAATCGCCCCTGTGACTGCACAGAAGCGACGTTGAGAGAAGCGCCCGACTCTGCTGCGACCCGGGCTGAGGAGGCCAATGAGGAGCGCCGCAACACCGACAAACGCGAGCACCCACGAGGTCACCTGAGACCAAGTCATTTCGCTTCTCCTTTTCGCCGCCGCCGCCGTCGTCGGTGGCGGATCCACCGGTGTGGGAGCGTTACTTCCAGCAATACGCGCGTCCAAACGTCGAATCGTGAGGCCTCTATGCGTCGATCGAGCGGTAGTGGCGCGCCCGGATCGCCGTGAGAATCACGCCGATGACCGCCGCGATCACTGACGCGATGAGAACAGCAAGCGTGCCCTCGACGGCGACTTCCGGCTGCTTCGCGTAGGCGAGTTCGTTCATCAGCAACGAAACGGTGAAGCCGATTCCGCCGAGACCGGCGACAGCGACGATGTCACCAAGGGGAATGCGCTGGCGTTTCGAGGCGAACCGATTAGCCACCAGCGCCCCGCCGGTGATACCGATCAGCTTGCCGACCGGCAGGGCGACGATGATCGCCCAGAACACCGGGCTGAGTTCGCCGATGCCCACCGAAGGAAGCACAACAAGCGCGGCGACGAAGGCGAACACGGGCAAGATAATGCCGTTGCTCCACGGTTCGAGTGCGTGCCGGGTGCGACCACCGCTCTTTCCCGCCATGATCAGCCCGAGGGCCACTCCGGCGATGGTGGCGTGGATACCCGAGAGATGCACGAGCACCCAGGCCGCGATGCCGAGCACGACCAACACGGCCGCGATCGGTGCCGACCGGGCGCGCCTGCTGAGCCATCCAAAGAGAAGTACGACCGGCACAGCAGCGATCAGTGGAAGCGGTCGGAGGTCATCCGTGAAGAGAAAGGCGATGATGAGAATGGCGATGAGATCATCGATCACCGCGAGAGCCAGCAGCAGGGCACGGATCCGCGAGGGAAGTGCGCGACCGACGAGCGCCAGCACCCCGAGGGCGAATGCGATGTCCGTCGCTGTGGGGATCGGCCAGCCATTGGAGAGTTCGCGGTCGGGCACCATGAGCAGAAAGATCGCGGCGGGCGCGATCACTCCACCCACCGCGGCGATGGTCGGCACGAGCGCTTTTCGTGCGCTGTCGAGTTCTCCGTGCGAGAGTTCGTGCTTCAGCTCTATTGCGGCGAGAAAGAAGAAGACGGCGAGCAGGCCGTCGGTAACCCAGTGTCCGATGGAGAGATCCAGCCCAAGCCAGGGCACTGGAAGGCGCTGGTCCCGCAGGCCCTGGAGTGCAGGTCCGAGCGTGGAATTTGCCAGGATTACGCCGAGGATCGCGGCGCCGAGGAGGAGAAAAGCAGAGTAACGCTCGCTTCGAAGGAATTTCATCGTGCCCTGGATCGCATTTCGCCCAGTCTACGAGGGCCCTGAAGGAGCAACGCCCACCCTCCGATCTCTTTCGGTCGAGGCTTTGGAAACAGGATGTTTACATTCGCGCTCAGCACGTAACAACGGAGAAACACGAGGACACGCTCGTGGAAATCTCGGCCAACCAAACTGACCCCACCCCGAAGTGGATCGGCAAACCGCAGTCTGCTGCCAGGCATCGTGCGAAACGCCCCACAGGAGTCCTGTGGAAAAAAAGAGAGGCAACCCCAACCCATGGTCGTACTGTCCATCCTTACCAATGCCACGACTGACGGCATAACATCCAACCTCAACTCGCTCTGGCTCCTCGTTGCCGCGGCACTCGTGCTCATCATGACCCCCGGCGTCGCCTTCTTCTACGGTGGAATGGTGCGCGCCAAGAGCGTCATCAGCATGATGATGATGAGCTTCGGCGCAATGGGGCTCATCGGCGTGCTGTGGGTGCTTTACGGCTACGGCCTGTCGTTCGGAAAAGCGTCTATCCCGCACTTCCTGGGAACGCCGGACTGGGGACTGAGTAGTTTGATGGGCAAGGACGGGATCACACCCAACCTCAACGGGCTCGCGTTCGCAGGATTCCAGGCCACCTTCGCAATCATCACCGTCGCGCTGATCTCGGGAGCAATCGCCGACCGTGCTAAATTCGGCGCCTGGATGGTCTTCGCGGGAGTGTGGGCGACCCTGGTTTATTTCCCCGTCGCATACTGGGTCTTCAACCTCGCAGATGGCTGGGCACCGGCAGTGCTTCACGTCAATGACTTCGCTGGTGGCACCGCAGTGCACATCAACGCCGGTGCTGCAGGTCTTGCTCTCGCCTTGGTTCTCGGCAAGCGCGTCGGCTTCAAAAAGGGCCTGTCCAAGCCGCACAACGTGCCGCTCACCCTGCTCGGTGCCGCGCTGTTGTGGTTCGGATGGTTCGGATTCAACTCCGGCTCCGAGGCCGCGGTCGACGGCGTTGCCGCAATCGCCTGGATCAACACCCTCGCGGCTCCGGCCGCGGCCATCCTCGGTTGGCTGATCGTGGAAAAGCTCAAAGACGGCAAGCCGACATCGATCGGTGCAGCATCGGGAGCGGTGGCAGGTCTCGTGGCAATCACCCCTGCCTGCAACATCCTCACACCAGGGTTCGCGCTTCTCCTCGGCATTCTCGCCGGCGCCGTCTGTTGCCTCGCGATCGACCTGAAGTTCAAGCTCGGCTTCGACGACTCCCTCGACGTTGTAGGCATTCACCTCATCGGCGGTCTGCTCGGCACGCTTTACATCGGCATCTTCGGATTCACCCATTTCTACGACGCAAAGGGCGTCGCCACGAGCGACTTCTCGAGTCTTCTCTACGGTGGAAGCTTCTACCAGCTGGTAGTCCAGGCTGTCGGAGCCTTCGTCATCTTGATCTACTCGTTCGGTCTCGCCTGGATCATCGGCACGGTCATCCAGAAGACCATGGGCTTCCGCATCACCAACGAGGATGAGGTCGCTGGCGTCGACACCATCGTCCACGGGGAAGAGGGTTACGCCCTCGAAACCGTCTAGCGCGGCCGCTGACGAAAGGGCGCCGTCCCGAGGGACGGCGCCCTTCCTGTGTCCCCCTAGTGTTGGCTGGGACGGCGCCGTGCAGGTGCCCCACCCAGAAGGACGTCAGATGGATGCTGTGAGCCTGGGCTTCAGCGCACTCGCCATCGTCTCGATCCTTGCGGTCACCGTCCTCCTTGCTCTCGTAGAGAAGCGCGTCGCACCGGGGGACTGGGCGCGAACGGTCCTGGTGGCCGGCACGGGTGGTGCGATCGTCGCCATCGCGTGTTCGATCCAGCTCCTCGTCCTGCCCCTGCTGCTCGTCGGTCCGCTCGCGGCCCTCGGCGGCCTGTTCGCGACTCTCGCTACGTCCCTGATGAAAACGGAGTCGGTGCCGAAGCGGCTCGTGGTTGCCGCTGCTGCGACAGCGCTCGTCTTCTTACCGGTGGCGTCAACGGTGTTCGGCACGCTCTTCGACCCGTTCGGCACCCGGCTGGGCGTTGTCGACCTGGGGGGAGCGCTGCCCACCCTTGTCGCTGGTGGTGCCGTCGCGGTCGGCACCGCACTGGTCCGTCGGCCCCTGGATACCGTGCGCTCGCCCCGAGCCGGAGGCTGGTCGACCGTAGTGCCCTCGGTGCTTGTCTGGTTCGCCGGTGTCGGCTGGGTGGTCGGCCTCGAACTTGCGGCAGACGACATGGTGCCGATCATCGTGGTGAGCGCGCTCGTGATTCCGGCGCTTGCAACGGCCGCGGCATCCGTCGTCGAGCGCCTCCGTTTCCGTCGCACGACCGCGTCCGGCGTTGTCACCGGACTCCTGGCCGGGGTGGCCGCCGCGGTGCCGGCTTGCGCGTTCGTGACGCCGTCACTCGCGGCGGCTATCGGCGTTCTGGCGGGAGCCGTCGGTGCTCTTCTTCCCGATCGGCTCCGCGCCTGGCCGGCCGCGACGCTGGCCGTCGGCGCGGCGATCAGCGTCGTGCTGCTCGGGGCCTTCGGCACGAACATCGGCTACATCTACACCGGCCAGCCAGAGTTGGTGCTCGGCCAGGTCTTTATTACGCTCACCTCGATCGCCGGAGGAGGACTTATCGGGGCGGGGTTCGGGTGGCTGCTGCAGCGGTGGCCGAGCCCTGAACGTTCGCTGCCGGGCCAGTAGCTTTCGGTGGCCGTGCACACAGGATTTATGCTTCGCGTTCAGCCCGCCATCGAGCGCGCGACGACCGCTCGGGCCGCGGTTCCCTCTGGAATCGGCAGGATCGGAAACACGTGGATCATGTTCAGAACCTCGTGGTAGTCGATCGCAATTCCGGCGGCGCGAGCGAGCGACAGGAATTTCGTGGCATCCGCGTTCAGGATGTCTCTGGTGCCGCTGAACATGGTGACTGAGCCAAGTCCGTCGAGGTCACCGTAGAGGGGACTTACGAGGGGATCGGTTTCGGATAAGGTGCCCCGATAGACCCCGCCGGCGAAGTGCGAACCGGGCACGGCGAGCCAGGGATCGAGCGGAGCGATCACCGCGAGCTGTGGGTCGGTGCCGGTGATGTCGAGCCAGGGCGAGATGAGTACGGTGCTGTGTGGAGCCGGGATGCCGCGATCCCGCAGCTGCATCACCACCGCCAGGGCCATGCCGCCACCGGCCGAATCGCCGAGGACACTCGTGTTCTCGCTGCCCACCTCATCGATGAGCCTGGCCGCGAGATCCGTGGCCTTCGGCACGATGGTGTCGGCCGTTTCCGCCGGGGCAAGCGGATAGATCGGCACCAGGAACCGAGTGTTCGTCTCGACGGCAAGCTTCGCTACGAAGAGCCAGTGCTGCAGCGCGATTTCGAACACGTAGCATCCGCCATGCAGGTAAAGGGCACGTCGGGTCGGGGTCTTGCCCTTCGGGCCGATTTCGTACACCGTCCAGCCCGCGATTTCCAACACGCGGATGTCGACAGTTTTGGTCAGGCGCGCTGGAGGGGTCGATCTGGGCGGACGACCGGCCGACTGGCGGGCGAGTTTGCGCTGCATCGCCTCGGCCGAGGAAAAAACGCGCTTTGCCCCACGCAGGGTCATCACAGCGGGCATGAGGCGGCTGGCGAGACTTGGCATTGGGCAAGCATAGGCTGGGACTGTGGAGCCAATCTCGCAAACCGCGCCCATTCTTCCGGGACGCCCGGTGCTGCAACAGTTCTGGGCCGACGTTACCTTCCTGCATTGGAGAGTGGACGCCGCGCTGGTCGCTCCGCTTCTCCCTCCCGGGATTGTGCCCGATGTCTTCGGCGGAAGCTCCTGGGTCGGTCTCATCCCGTTCCGGATGGTCGGCTCCGCGTTCTTCGGAGGACCGCCCGTGCCCTACTTCGGTACATTCACCGAGGTGAATGTGCGGCTCTACGGAGTGGACGAGTTCGGGCGACGGGGTGTCGTGTTCGCGTCCCTCGAAGCATCAAGACTCGCCGCGGTTGTCGCCGCTCGCGCGGTGTTTGGACTTCCCTATTTTTGGGCCTCCGCGGACTTCGGGCGGGACGGGCAGGACTATCGCTACGAAAGCCGGCGCATCGGGCGCGATGGCCCGACGACCAGGATCGTGAGCCGGGCATCAGGGCTGCCGGTGGCAGACGATCCTCTGGCAGACTTTCTCACCGCGCGCTGGCGACTATTTGTCGGACGTGGCGGGAAGACCGCGGTGCAGGCTAATCAACATGGGGCCTGGCCTCTGGTCAATGCTGAACTTCTCGACATCGACGACAACCTTCTCGCCGCCGCAGGATTGCCGGGACTGACCGACCAGCCGCCGGATTCCGTGCTGTTCTCGCCGGGGGTGCTCACGCAATTCAGTGGGGCGCGCCCGCTGGTGGAACCGGTGCGAAAAATCGCGTTACTGCCCGGCGGTTCGACGGGGCCAGGAAGGGTTGTGGGCGATACCGGACTCGAACCGATGACCTCTTCGGTGTGAACGAAGCGCGCTACCAACTGCGCCAATCGCCCTGACTCGCCAAT
>JAYTTG010000193.1:0-1988 GCA_043745175.1 Microbacteriaceae bacterium | reverse complement strand
GGCCTATGCTCTCTGGGGCATCCTGCCGCTCTACTTTCTGTTGCTTCAGCCCGCGGGCGCGTTCGAGATCGTCGCCCTGCGCATCCTCTTCTCCCTGGTGTTCTGCGCGATCATCATCACCGTCACGCGCAAATGGGCCGCGTTCATCGCGATCGTGCGCCAGCCGCGAATCGTCTTCACGATGGGCCTGGCGGCGGTTTTCATCTACGTCAACTGGCAGGTCTACGTCTTCGCAACGCTCGACGGCAGGGTGATCGAGGCTTCGCTCGGCTACTTCATCAACCCCATCGTCACCGTTCTGCTCGGCGTCATCTTCTTGCACGAGCGGCTGCGGATGGCCCAGTGGATCGCCGTCGGCACGAGCCTCGTGGCGGTTGTGGTGCTCGCCTTCAACTACGGTGCGCTGCCGTGGATTTCCCTCGTTCTCGCCTTCTCGTTCGGACTCTATGGCCTGATCAAGAAGCGAGTCGGACCAGAAGTGGGTGCCGTGAGCGGGCTCACCCTCGAGACGGTCTGGTTGACGCCCGTCGCGATCGTGCAGCTGGCTGTGGTCGGTGCGAGCGCCGGTCTCACTTTCGGAACGGTGAGCGTCGCGCACACTCTGCTGTTGGTCAGCGCGGGTGTAGTCACCGCCGTGCCACTCCTTCTTTTCGCGGCCGCTGCGCGGCGACTTCCCCTCGTTTATCTCGGACTCATCCAGTACTTCGCCCCGGTGCTCCAGTTCATCGTGGGGGCATTCGTGCTCGGCGAGACGATGCCCCCGGCCCGCTGGATCGGCTTCGGGCTGGTCTGGGTGGCGCTCGCGATCCTCAGCGTGGATGTCTTGGTCTCCGGGCGCCGCGTCCGTCGCGCCTTGCCTCCGGCTCAGTGACGGAACTGTAGGGTTCGAAAATACCCGTTTGACCCGAAGGGCCTTCATGTCGCGCTCCCGAACGCTTCCCGCTATCGTCTCCGGAGTGGTTTTCAGTCTCGCTCTCGTGTCGTGTTCAGTCACCTCCCCGTTGCCGATACCACCCGGTCCGTCTGCCGCATCGACGGTGGCGCCCGCCAGCGACGGCGTGCTGCGCATCGGCACCCTTTTCCCCAGCACCGGCGTTCAGTCCTATCTCGGGGGCGGACAGGCGGCCGGAGTGGCCCTCGCCGTGAAGGAGATCAATGATGCGGGCGGGGTGCTCGGCAAACCGGTCGAAGTGCTCACCCGAGACTCCGGCGACGTCACGACCACGACGATCGAGGGCTCGATCGCCGACCTGGTGAACGCGAAGGCGGATGTGCTGATCGGGCCGTCCTCGTCGGTGCTGGCCGAACGGGTCATCCCCAAGATCGTTGCGGCGAAGCTGCCGATGATCTCGCCCGCTGCCACTTCGGCACGCCTGAGCTCGGTGGCCTCGCAGGGGTATTTCTTCCGCACCATCGGATCCGCGGCTCTCGAGGGGATCGCGCTCGCGAAGACCATCGGCGGGGGAAAGGCGCGCATCGCGATCGTCTACTTCGACGACGACATGGGTCGGGCCATCCTCCGAACCATGCGCGCCTCCCTCGCGGCATCCGGGGCCCTGGTTGGTGTGCAAAAGATTGATGGGGCCACGAAGGATCCGGCGCCAATCGTCGCCGCGGTGAAGGCGGCAACGCCCGACGACGTCGTGTTCGTGAGCCCGTTCAGCGCGATGGAGCAGAACATGGGGATGATCACTCAGCTCACCGCGGCCGGTTGGGGTGGAGCAAAGCTCTGGCTCACCAGCCAGAACACGGCCGACTACTCGCAAGCTCTCCCCGTCGGAACGCTGACGAACGTCAATGGACTGCTCGAAGGGGTTGGGCCGACGGCCGCCTTCGCCGCGCAGGTCGCCGCCGTTGCCCCGGGGGTCACCGACCTGCTCTTCGCCGAGGAGGCCTACGACGCCACGATTCTCGCCGCCCTGGCCGCCACGGTCGCGAAGAACGTGGACGGTGCCGCGATCGCCGCGCGATTGCGGGAGGTATCGGCC
>JAYTTG010000192.1:0-1989 GCA_043745175.1 Microbacteriaceae bacterium | reverse complement strand
TATCGAGGGCGGCATCGCACCGCGCGAGCCCTCACCACGCTAGCCGAACCAGCGCCCGCATTCGCTCCGCCGGTGAGGCGCGCGGCGAGCGACCCAGTCGGTCGCACGGTGTCGGTCGCTCGGTGTCACGGTCGTGGCGGGGGATACGCGTGCTCGCGGAGTTGCACGAGCGCCGCGGCGGGAGTCACGTCCCCCGCCGCGAGGTCAGCTGGCCGCCGCGGCATTCTGAGAGGGCAGCATCCTGCTGAGACTGTGCTGGGCGCACGAGACCAAGGGACTCCCACACCACCGAGTAGCACGCGACGAACTCACAGCGCAAACCCATCGTTTTATCAGCCTGAGGCCGCCTATCATCGGGGATGTGGGCATCCAGACATCTCTCGACGCAGTGTTACAGGCGGACCGGCTTGTGGATTCAATGCGCCTCGCCGACGACCTTGCCTTTGAAGCGAGTCGCGACGGCGGGCCTCGCACCGTCCGTGTACTCACCTCGGCCCTGAACAGCGAAGATCAGGTCGCCGCCATCGCCGCGACGCATGCCCTCGCGCAGATCTTCGACGAGCAGGCCGACATCGCGCTCTCGCAACTCCTCTCGAGCAGCCGCGGCTTCATGCGCGAGCACGCGGCTTGGGCCCTCAGCCTGCGACTCCCGCGATTCGACACCGTCGGTCGTCTCATCGGCCTCGTCTCGCACGGGGGTTTCGGCGGCATGCTAGCCCAGCGCACTCTCGAGCAGTGGGGTTCGCCTGTAGCCGAGCACGTGGCGATCGGCCTTGAATCGGCACTGCTGGGTATCGACGAGCCTGGCGCGCGCTACCGACTCGTGGAGACCCTCGGCCTCGTGAGAAAGTCAGTCGCGACACCAGCTCTTCTGCGCATCGCGACCGATATTCTCGAGGAGGAGACGGTGCGGGTCGCGGCGGTCTCCGCCCTCGGCCAGCGGCGCGGAGATCGCGAGATCGTGGCGGTGCTCGACGACCTGGCCCGGTCCGAGGGCTACCTCGCGGATGTTGCGCGCCTCTCTCTCGTCGACTTCGCACCCGAATCGACTCGCGCCCGTGACTCGCGCCACGGGCTCACCATTGCCCAGCTCTTTCTCCACGCCGACCTCGATGCCGGCCTCACGCTGGCCGGGAGTGGCGACAACGGCGGTATCGCCACCCTGCTGGTTCGCCTCGGTGATGCCCTCGTCGTGGACGAGACCGCGTCACCGCGGGTTGATCGCGTCATCACCCTCTCGCGGGGATCGGTCGCCGATGCACTGCAGAGTGTGGTCGATATCGGTGCCGGGGAGTGGGGTCACGACTATGGGCGGGTGCCGTTGCTGAGCGAGCCGGTGCAGTCCGCGAGCGCCTGGCCGCTGCGGGTGGCCGCACGCCGCGGCATCCGTCGCATGCTGCGAGCCGCCGGCGGAGTCGACCTGCTGCACCTGCGCATGGCCGACGTCGGCAGCCTCGCCGCCGCCGATGTGGCGCGCGAGCTCGATATCCCGGTCGTCTTCACGGTGGCGCCCGATCCGCATGCCGTCATCCACTCGCTCGACCTGTCCGGTCGGCTCACGCGGCAGAATTTTGGCGAGATTGACGAGGTCGAGCACTTCTGGTTCCGCACGCACCTGGTGCAACAGCTAGCCGCGAATGCCGCCCATACCGTGCTGTTCCCCCGTCCCTCGCTCGAACGCGACATGCGTGAGCTTGTGGGCATTGATATCACTGCGCATCCGGAGCGGCACTCGACTGTGCCAGAGGGCATCGATCTCGAGGTCGTGGACCGGGCCGTGACCGAGGGCGCCGGCCACGCAGCCGGCCAGCCCCCGACGCCCGCACTGCAGGAGTTGCGTGATCTGCTCGAGCTCCTGCCCGAGCACCGTCGCGTCCTGCCGCTGCTCGTGAGCGTCGGCCGTTTCCATCGCGTCAAGGGGATGGCCACGATTGTGGATGCCTGGGCGAACGGGTCGCTCGCCGACCGAGCCAACCTCCTGCTGATCGG
>JAYTTG010000191.1:0-1989 GCA_043745175.1 Microbacteriaceae bacterium | reverse complement strand
GCCGGGACCGGGGCATCGCATTCGCGGTCTGGGGCTCCACAATAGGCGGGATGGTAGCCGTCGGCCCGCTGCTCGGCGGCTGGCTCACCACCTACTTCTCCTGGCGCTGGGCGTTCGGTATCAACATCCCATTTGGTATCCTCATCATCGTCGGCACCCTGCTCTTCGTGATCGAATCGCGCGATGCCGCGGACGCGCGCCGCATCGACGTCGTGGGCGCCGTCCTCTCGATTGTGACCAGCGCGTCGCTCGTTTTCGGACTCATCGAGGGCCGGACTTATGGCTGGTGGCTGGTGAACAAACCACTGAAGCTCGGCGGTTGGACCTGGCCCTTCGACCTGTCCATCATCCCTCTCACGTTCACCGTCACGATCGTGGCCGGGACGGCGTTCGTGATGTGGGGCTTCTATCGCCAACGCAACGACAAGACCACCCTGCTGGCATTCAGCCTCTTTCGCATCGCCTCATTCCGCAACGGAAACATCGCGGCCCTGATCGTGTCGCTCGGCGAGTTCGGCATCATCCTCTCCCTGCCGCTGTGGCTCCAGAACGTGCTGGGTTACGACGCGCTGCAAACCGGATTCGTGCTGCTCGCCCTTGCTATCGGCTCTTTCGTCGCCAGCGGTTTCGCGGGTGCCTTCGGCAACCGTGTCTCGCCCGTCACGATCGTGCGGGTCGGACTAGTCGCAGAGATAATCGGCGTCACGGGCCTGGGGTTCGTAATCTCGGCGAGCGCCACCTGGCTCGTAATCGTGCCGTTTCTCTTCGTATACGGGTTCGGCGTCGGCCTCGCCACGGCCCAGCTCACCGGTGTGGTGCTCAAGGACGTTCCGGTCGCAGCGAGCGGCCAGGGCTCCGGCACCTCGAGCACGGCCCGCCAGATCGGGTCGGCTCTCGGTATCGCGATTCTCGGAACGATCCTGTTCACCTCGGCGGGCACCGCCCTCGACTCCCGTCTTTCCCACCTGCCGGATGCCGAGCGTACGCAGGTGGTCAACGCCGTGGTCGATAGTGCCGGGGCCGCAATCCCGGGCCTCGAGAAGCAGGATGCGGCGATCGCGGCGGATGCCCGCATCGCTTTCAGCGACGCCACGCGATTCGCCGCCTTCTCTGCCGGGGGCTTTTTGGTACTGGGGTTCCTCGCGACTCTGCGCCTTAGCGGGGTGTCCCGCAATCGCGAGGAGGAACTCGCGGCGACAACCCCGACGAATCCCCAGGAGGAAAGGTCTGGCCGAGAAATCACCTGACTTAACCTGTCACGGTGGCTTACGCCAGAGCTCCGGTTGCACGAGCTTCCGCAGAGAGAATGTTGGAGCGGCTCGCAATATGTAACCATAATGGGGGTCGACTTGACCCCCCGTTTAGCGGTATGTTTTCGATAACCCCTTACGCAACTGGGGCATACCCGCATTGAGAGACACTCCCGACTGTCTTTCCCACGCGTCGACTACCCGGTCGTCCCGTCTGTTGTTTGTTGTGTTGCCCGCTACCCGGCGGATCTCATACGCGGTTCCCTGTATAACCCGAAGCACTACAGGAAATCACCCGATGAATGACATGACGGTCCCCCGAGCCGAAAAGCAATACGCAACCCGACGTACGCCCCGCCCGCGCACTCTCCCCGCGCCCGGACGAATGCTTCCGCGCACGCTCTCCGGAGTTGCTTGGGCACGCGCCTATCGAACTCGCCTTCGCGTCACTGACACGATCGTCGTCGTTGTCGCCGTCGCCGTCGGCTACATCGAGCGACTCGTGTTCGAGCCGAAGCTGTTCACCGAGAGCGGTTCGCTCCTGCGGTTCGGCCTCGGCTCCGTGCTCGTCATCGCGCTCTGGGCAATCAGCCTCGACGTGTTCCGTTCGCGCGACCTCAGGGTCGTTGGGATCGGCCAAGACGAGTACAGGCGGATCGTGGCGGCCTGTTTTACCTTCTTCGGCATCCTCGCCATCGTGTTTGTCGTCTGCGGGATCATGAGCGCGCAATGGTTCTTC
>JAYTTG010000190.1:0-1991 GCA_043745175.1 Microbacteriaceae bacterium | reverse complement strand
CGCCACAGGTGCGTTTGCCGCGGAACGCGACGAGCACGACGCTGTTGCGCGGGAGGAAGCCCACCATCGGTGGCGCCATCGCGAGCAGGTCTGCCGGGCCGTTTGCTTTGAGGATCACTGTCATGCGGCAAGTGTGCCGAGGCGACGAGGGTCGTCGTCGGGCAATTGCGCGATCTGTGGATAACTAGCGGCTGTGAGGGAGGAGCGGCGTGCTATCGAAGATCGCCCCTCCCCAACATCAGTGATTACTAGCGGTTGCTCACCAGTGTCTCGGCGTAGCTCTGGAACCATTGGCCGGCGGCCGGATCCCCGTTGCAGCTGCCGTCACTCTCGCCAGGGGCTTTGACCCAGAGAAGAGCATCGAGCCCCGAACCATCCGCGACGACCCGCGGATTCTCGCCGAGTCCCGCGGCTCGCGGATTGCACCAATCGCCAGTGGCTCCGCGGCCGTTTCGCGAGACGTCGATGACGTAATTCTTGCCACTCATCGCACGCAACTGCTCGTCGTACGAGCGCTCCGACGCGGTGTCATTGAAGTTTGAGACGTTGCTGGAGAATCCGCGTGCGAACTGAAGCCCAGAGTTCCAGAGCCTCTGCATCATCACCTTCGGTGCCACCCAGTTGGAGTGTCCGGCATCCAAATAGACGGATGCGCCGGCTGACGCGAGTGCCTTCGTGGCGTTGTAGAGCAGCGAGGTGCGAGAGTCGGCGTCTTGCGGACAATTGCTGAGCCCGGCCAGCGCATCCGGCTCCATGATCACGGCGGAAGCCTGCCCGCGGAGTGAATCCGCGAGCGTGCGAGTCCAGGATGCGTAGGCCGACGCGCTGAGTCCACCGGCGGAATATCCGCCGCAGTCACGGTTGGGAATCGCGTAGGTGACGAAGACCGGCGTTTTGCCATCCGCGCGCGCATCGGTGAGCACCCGCGACACAGTGTTGCGCAGCTGCTCGTTGGAATACCAATCACCGAGCCACACGGCGGTGGGTTGGGCGGCGATCACGCGATTCGCCGCGGCTCCCGATGCCTGGCCGGATTTTTCGAGCGCGGCCGCTGCCTGCGAGGCCGAACTACTGTGCGGAGTGGAAAGGCCACCCGGAAAAACGGTCGAGCCGTCAGCCGATGCAGCGGATGGTGATGCCAGCAAAATGCTGGCGAATATAACAGCCCCGATCGATAAAGAACCGAACGCGCGGCGACATGCAGAATTCACTAGAGAGTCCCCCGATAAGCCTCAGAGCCAAACGGCGCGCCACATCGTTGATATCGGGGTCACACGGTCTTATCGGGGTCACACGGGCGCTTGAAGTGAATCTGTCACGACACTGGTAACTTTGCAGCGTCGAATCAAACGCTGATCCGTTTGTTTTCTGGGAGTTTTCAGCCTTACACGAAAACAGGTGTACCGCACTATCAGGAATGAGATCGAGAGTGGCCTCGGCCTGGATACGGTCGCTCGGCGAGCTACTCGGCCACCGGGGCTTCCACCTTGAGTTCGGCACCGAAAATGGCGACCAGAAGCTGGCCGGTCCACTCGATGAGATCCGAGTCGGCAAGCGGAATGCCCTGCTTCACCGGGAGCGGAACCGACACCGAATGGGTCTGGCCGAAGTAGCGAGCGCCCGGGAACATCCGCTGCAGCCGGATTTGGATCGAATCCGCGAGTTCCATGGATGCGACGCGCAGGTTGCCACCAGCGGTCACGACCTCCGAGAGGCCGGCCTTCTGCGCCATCCGCCGCAAACGCGAGACCGCGATGAGGTTTTGCACCTCGACGGGTGGCTCGCCGTAGCGGTCGGTGAGCTCCTCGAGAACCCGATCGATCGAGTCGGGGGATGCAGTGGGAGAGGCCGCCGTCGACAGCTTCTGGTAGGCCTCGAGCCGCAAACGCTCGCTCTCGACATATTCCTCGGGGATGTGGGCATTGACCGGCAGCTCGAGACGCAGCTCGGTCTGGCCCTCGGCGACATCCCCGCGGAAGGTCGACACCGCC
>JAYTTG010000189.1:0-1999 GCA_043745175.1 Microbacteriaceae bacterium | reverse complement strand
GATCCGATCCGCGCGCGATGTGCTTGAAATCGGCGGGATTCATGCCCGCGGCTCGCACCGAGATCGTCACTTCGCCCCTGCCCGGAGCAGGAACCTCCGCGGAAACGAATTCAAAAACATCGAGTCCACCGAAGTCGGTGGCAATCCAGTGCCGGTCCATGAGATTCCCTGCTTGCGAGTTATATTGCTCACCGTACGCTCATCCCGGGAACGCGACTCAGCATGCCCACGGTCACGATGACGAGCCTGTCGAGGGTGAGCCCGATCGGCGCTGGCCTTCGACAATTCCCCGGGGTCAGCCTCGGCGCTCCGCGGCAAATCGCCGGCGGCGCGTGGCCTGCAAGTCCACCAGTCCGAGGCCGAGTGCCGCAAGCGAGAAGACGGTGGCTGCAACGACTCCGGCGACGAATGCTGTCGAGAAGTCTTGCGGATGCTGCGCTGGCGAGCCCGGCCCGGTCGATGCTGCGCTGCTGGCGGCGAGCGCGAAGAACACCGCCCCGATCGACGCCTGCCCGATCGCGGCTCCGACGCGCTGGGAGGTCTGCAGCACACCTCCGGCCGATCCGCCGATTCGTCTGTCGACATCCGCGAGCGACAGGGTCTGGTTCGGCGTGATCACAGCACCTCCACCGACCCCGATGAGGAAGAGCGGGAAGGCCAGACGCAGGATGATCGCGCCCGGGTCTGTGAGTGTGGGCTCGGCCACCACGACGATCGCGATCCAGGCCGCCCCGACGATGAACAGGGTGACCCCCACGACAACCAGCGGCCGGCCGACGCGAGGCACCAGTCGGCCGGCGATTGGCGCAGACACCGCAGAACCCACGGCGAGGGAGGTCACGGCGAGGGCTGCCTGGAGCGGCTCGAACCCAATCCCCTGCTGTAAGTAGAGCGTGAGCACGAGAGGGAGCCCGGTGGAACCGCAGAAATAGAGCAGGATGAAGGTGACCCCGATCGTGAATGACGGGTGGCGAAAAAGCCGGAGATCGAGCAGCGGGGACTCCTCGGCGGCGGTAAGTCTCGCCTCTCTCCGCAGGAACAAAACCGCAAAGGCCGCACCCGGCAGGAGCAACAAGAAGATCCATCCTGAGCGGAGGGTACTGAACTCCACGATCGGGAAGAGCACGCAGAGGATGGCGATTCCCAGCAGGGCCGCGCCGGGAACATCCAGTTTGTCGCGCTGCGCTCCCTCCGGAGCTCGGGCCTCTCGCACCCAGGCCAGCGCGAGCACTACGGCGGTGATGCCGATCGGTAGATTGATGAAGAATACGAGCCGCCAGCCGAACTCCGGTCCACCGAGGGCAATGAGCAGCCCACCGACGACAGGACCCAGTGCCGTCGCTACGGCGAGTGCGAGCCCGAGGCGCCCGAAGGCCCGCCCGCGTTCCTCACGCGGAAAGGCGTTTTGGATGTAGCCAGAGACCTGGGGTCCGAGCACTCCCCCAAAGAGCCCCTGCACCACCCGGGCCACGATGATGAAGACCGGATCGGGCGAGAGGCCAACGGCCGCACTCGCTGTGACAAACCCGACGAGGCCGATGATGAAGATGCGACGACGGCCACCGATGTCCCCCAGCCGGCCACCGATGATCGGCATCAGGCCGAACGCAAGCACATAGCCGGTGACGATCCACTGCAGTTCCGACGGGCTCGAGCCGGTCGAGCGACCAATGGAGGGAAGGGCCACGTTCGTGACGCTCACATCGAGAAGCGCGGCGAACTGGCCGAGAAGCAGCACCCCGAGAGCACGCCAGCGACGAGGATCGGGCGATGTCGAGCGCGCACTCGCTCGTTCATCCGTCATTCCACACCCTTTCCCACTCCCAGTAGATCAGAGGGAAGTGGGCCCGCGGTCTGGCACCGCCGCAGATCCGCCCCTAACATATGGGCTAAGAGACTAGTGCCCACCGAGCCGAGAGGTGCCGAATGCCTGAACCCATCGACACCCGTGTAGCCGTCTATATCGACTTCGATAACATCGTGGTCTCGCGGTACAACC
>JAYTTG010000188.1:0-2010 GCA_043745175.1 Microbacteriaceae bacterium | reverse complement strand
GTCGCTCATTGTGCCGGCCTTGACACCACCGACCGCCTCGAAGGAGTCGATGATGGTGACCTCCTTCTCGGTGCCATCGCTGAGGCGCACCCATCCGGGCGCGATCGAGCCGGCGTACAGAAACACCGAGGCGAGGTCAAGGCGAGCGGCCGCCATGAGCATGCCGGGCAGTGACTTGTCGCAGCCGGCGAGCAGTACCGAGCCGTCGAGGCGCTCGGCCTGCATGACGACCTCGACCGAGTCCGCAATGACTTCACGACTTACCAGGGAGAAATGCATGCCCTCGTGACCCATGCTGATGCCGTCACTGACGGAGATTGTGCCGAACTGAAGCGGATATCCGCCGCCGGAGTGCACGCCCTCCTTTGCGGCCTGCGCGAGGCGGTCGAGGCTGAGGTTGCAGGGGGTGATCTCGTTCCACGAGCTCGCGATGCCGATCTGCGGCTTCTCCCAGTCGGAATCCCCCATCCCGACCGCTCGGAGCATTCCCCGGGATGTCATCGCCTCGATGCCGTCGGTGACCGTGCGCGAGCGGGGCTTCCAGTCAACTGTTTCGGGCATGTAACTGAGTCTAGAACGCCACCATGGGTGAACCATCGCCACCAGTGTCGCTCGGCCACCCGCTTTTTCACCGTGGCGGGGGATACGCCAGCTCGGGGGGCTCACCGGCTGGCGGGGAATACGCCGTCTCGCGGAGGGCTCACCAGCTGGCGGGAGATACGCCGGCTCGCGGAGGGCTCAACGTCTCGCGGAGGGAGGCACGTCCCCCGCCACGGCGTCACAGCACCACCGGGGGGGGCGCGGGCGCGGCTGCTCGCGCTAGTACTCGTGGGCGTCGCCCTCGCGAAGTTCAGCGAGCAGGTTGATCGCCCGGGCGACATCGATGGGACCGCCAACCCGGAAGTTCGCGAGAGTCGAACCCAGTCCACTCTTGAGCCCGACGTCATCGGCGCTGAGCGCAGCGAAGGCATCCTCATCGGTCACGTCGTCGCCGGCGTAGAAAACCGCCGTGGCGTTCGTGTAAGTGCGCAGGTGCTGCACAGCTTCGCCCTTGGTGGTGGAGCGCACGGAAAATTCGAGCACATTCTTGCCACTTCGGATGGTGAGGTCGTCGAGCTCCGCCGCTGTCTCGCTTCGGGCGACCAGGTGAGCGACCCGGCTGTTGTGCTCAGAGGCCAGCCGTGTGTGTAGAGCGAAACCGGCGGGCTTCTCTTCAAGCCAGACCTCGTCGAAGGATTTGGCGACCTCGCCGAGCACCTCACCGAGCAGATCGATCCGCTCGAATTCGGTGGTGTTGAGAGTCACGCTGTCCCCGGGGTTGTCGAGCCGCAGTTCGATGCCGTGGGAGCCGACGAGCAGCACACTGTCCGGCAGCTCGGAGACCGCAATGAGACTGTCGAGCGCGCGGCCGGAGACGAGGGCGACCCTCGTATTCGGCATGTCGTTCAGACGCAGCACGGCGGCACGGGCCTCGGGCAGCGCGCGAGCCTGCTCCGGGGCATCCACCTCCGGCGCGAGGGTGCCGTCAAAGTCGAGGGCGACGAGCAGCCGCCGCGTACGGGCGAGCTCCCGCAACGCCCCGATGAACGGCTCGGGCAGTCCGGAGAAGTTGAGTGGGCTGTCGGCGCCGACCATCAGACGAGTTCGTGCCCCTCGGATCCATGGTGCGCCCGGCTCTCGAGCACCTCCAGAAAGTCCCGCGACCAGCGAGAAACATCGTGCTCGAGCACCCGCTTGCGCAGCGAGCGCATACGGGCAGTTCGCTCGACCTTCGGCATCGAAATGGCCTGGAGGATGGCCTCCTTCACACCGTCGATGTCGTGCGGGTTGATCAGCAGAGCGCGCTTCAACTCGTCGGATGCCCCGGCAAATTCGCTGAGGATGAGCACGCCATCGTCGTCGAATCGACAGGCCACATACTCCTTTGCCACGAGATTCATGCCGTCGCGGAGGGCCGTGACGAGCATCACGTCGGCGGCGAGATAGAGAGCCACCATCTCCTCGCGGGGG
>JAYTTG010000187.1:0-2018 GCA_043745175.1 Microbacteriaceae bacterium | reverse complement strand
CAGGGTCGCGTCGTCGACTTCAAGAACACGGTGATCATCATGACCACCAACCTCGGCACGAAGGACATCTCGGGCACGCCGCTCGGATTCACCTCGTCTACGGACACCGCCACCGGCTACGACCGGATGCGCGGCAAGGTCGTGGAGGAGCTGAAGAAGAACTTCAAGCCGGAGTTCCTCAACCGGGTCGACGAGACCATCGTGTTCCCGCAGTTGAGCAAGGACGAGCTGCTGCAGATCGTGGACCTCTTCATCAAGCGGCTGTCAGACCGCCTGCTTGACCGTGACATGACGGTGGAGATCGCGGTGCCCGCCAAGGAGCAGCTGATCAAGGTTGGGTTCGACCCCTCGTTGGGAGCGCGACCGCTGCGTCGTGCCATCCAGCACGAGGTCGAGGACCAGCTCTCCGAGCGCATCCTCACCGGGGACCTGAACGCGGGCGACCACGTGCACGTCAATTACATCGATGGCGAGTTTGTCTTCACGACCGGGCGCCAGCCGGGCCGCGAGTCGCTCGAGGCGGAGATCGCGGCGCTGGAGGCATAGTCAAAAGCACTGATCGAGCCTGTCGAGATTTCGACAGGCTCGATCGGCGTTTAAGCTCGAGGGATGACCTTTTCCGTTCGCGCCGCCCGCACCGGCGATGTGCCGCACATTCAGGCCCTCGTCGAGCCGCTCGTGCAGCGTCGCATCCTGCTCGGCAAGGATTCAGTGGTCTTCTATGAGGCGATCCAGGAGTTTCGCATCGCCGAGGATGCCGCCGGCACGGCAATCGGCTGCGGTGCCCTGCACGTGATGTGGCAGGACCTCGGCGAGGTGCGCACCCTCGCCGTCACCGACGACTGGCTGCACCGCGGTGTCGGCCATGCTCTGATGGAGCAGCTGGAAGCGGATGCGCGCGACCTCGGTCTCAGCCGGCTGTTCTGCCTCACGTTCGAGGTACCGTTCTTCACGCGCCATGGATTCGAGCCGATGACCGAGGAGCCGATCGATCCGGCCGTTTACCTCGAACTCGTGCGCTCACCTGACGAGGGTGTTGCCGAATTCCTCGATCTCGCCCGCGTCAAGCCGAACACGCTCGGCAATACCCGCATGATCAAGCGCATCTAGGGTCTACCCCCGAACGAGGGTCGTCACCTAGTCTTTACCCAGCGTTCGCACTTACGCCCTCTTGCGGTCACCCGAGGATCGTTGCCTGGTTGTCGCGTGTGCTGATCACGCAGCTGTGTTCACTCGGGGAGGGCAATGATGACCGCAAAATTAGGATTCGTGCGACGGATCAGAATCGGATTCCTGGCGGTGATCGCTCTCGTCACGGCTCCGCTCGCAGCCGTCCCGAGCCAGGCAAGCACCGCCGGCACCGGTGTCGTGATCAACGAGGTCTACCTCAGCGGGGGCAGCGGCGGAGCGGCCTACGCCAACAAGTTCATCGAGCTCTACAATCCGGGCACCGCCGCCGTGAGCCTGGTCGGGTGGTCGCTGCAGTACCGCCCCGCGACGAGCACCGGCAGAGCATCCGGTGTCGTCGCCCTGTCGGGCTCCATCGCCGCGGCAGGCTACTTCCTCGTGCAGGGCGGAAGCAACGGTGCGAATGGCGGGCCGCTTCCGACCCCGGATGTGGTGGGCACCCTCAACCCGAGCGGCTCGGCCGGCACGATCATCCTCTCCGATGCCGCCTCTGCCCTCACGCTGCCGGTGGGTTCGATCACCGGCAATCCGGCCGTCGTCGACCTGCTCGGCTACGGCACCTCCAATACCTTCGAGACGGCGGATGCCACGGCTCCGGCCGGTAACACCGACGTGAAGTCGCTCGGGCGCACGGCGTTCGCCGACACCGACAGTAACGTCGGTGACTTCTCCCTCTCGGGCACCATCACGCCGAAGGCTGGCGGCCCGACCGATCCGGGCGGTGCCATTGATCCTCCGATGCCACTGTCGATCGCTGAGATCCAGGGCAGCACGGATGTCAGCCCCCAGGTCGGCAAGACCGTTGAGACCACCGGAGTCGTCACGGCCGC
>JAYTTG010000186.1:0-2019 GCA_043745175.1 Microbacteriaceae bacterium | reverse complement strand
CTCCTGCAGGACAACAAGGTCTCCTCAGCCAAGATCGTCGACAGTGAGCAGCGAGTCGACCTGACACTTGCCGCGGCCGGTGCCGATGGCAAGCAGGTGCAGTTCTATTACACGACCGCTCGCGGGGCGGACATCGTGAAGGCCGTCGATTCCTCGGGCGCCAAGTACGACGACCAGGTTGACAAGGGCAACTGGTTGTCGTCGTTGCTCGGCCTGATCATCCCCTTCATAATCATCGGTGCAATTTTCTGGTTCCTGCTGTCGAGCATGCAGGGCGGCGGCTCCAAGGTCATGCAGTTCGGCAAGTCGAAGGCGAAGCTCGTCTCGAAGGAAAGCCCAAAGGTCACGTTCGCGGATGTCGCGGGCGCCGACGAAGCGATCGAAGAGCTTGAGGAGATCAAGGACTTCCTGAAGGATCCGGCCAAGTTCCTGGCGGTTGGAGCACGCATCCCGAAGGGAGTGCTGCTCTACGGCCCTCCCGGTACCGGCAAGACCTTGCTCGCCCGCGCAGTCGCCGGCGAAGCGAATGTTCCGTTTTACTCGATCTCCGGATCGGACTTCGTCGAGATGTTCGTCGGCGTCGGTGCGAGCCGCGTGCGAGACCTCTTCGCCCAGGCCAAGGAAAACTCCCCGGCCATCATCTTCGTCGACGAGATTGACGCCGTCGGACGCCATCGCGGCTCTGGCATGGGAGGCGGCCACGACGAGCGCGAGCAGACGCTCAACCAGCTGCTCGTAGAAATGGACGGCTTCGATGTCAAGACGAACGTCATCCTGATCGCGGCGACGAACCGACCCGACATCCTCGACCCGGCACTACTGCGCCCCGGTCGCTTCGACCGCCAGATCGGAGTGGATGCTCCCGACCTGCTTGGCCGCAAGCAGATCCTCGAGGTGCACGGCAAGGGCAAGCCGCTTGCTGCCGGAGTCGACCTCGAAGTGCTCGCCCGCAAGACGCCCGGTTTCACCGGTGCGGATCTCGCGAACGTACTCAATGAGGCAGCCTTGCTCACCGCTCGCTCTAACGCGCAACTCATCGATAACCGGGCGCTGGACGAGGCGGTCGACCGGGTGATGGCTGGCCCGCAGCGTCGCACCCGCGTGATGCGCGACCACGAGAAGCTCATCACCGCCTATCACGAGGGCGGGCACGCGCTTGTGGCGACTGCCATGCGCAACACCGACCCAGTGACGAAGGTGACCATCCTTCCCCGCGGTCGTGCGCTCGGCTACACGATGGTGCTTCCACTGGAGGATCGATACTCGATCAGCCGCAATGAACTCCTCGACCAGCTCGCTTATGCGATGGGCGGCCGGGTCGCAGAGGAGGTCGTGTTCCACGACCCAACCACCGGGGCATCCAACGACATCGAGAAAGCGACGTCAACGGCGCGCAAGATGGTCACAGAGTTCGGCATGTCCTCGAACATCGGATCGGTAAAGCTCGGATCCGGATCGGGCGAGATGTTCCTCGGCCGTGACATGGGCAGCCAGCGCGACTACTCCGAACGTCTCTCCGAACAGGTCGACGCGGAGGTGCGCACTCTCATCGAGAACGCGCACAACGAGGCATGGGAGGTTCTCAATGAGAACCGAGACATCCTGGATAAGCTCGCGACCGCGCTGCTGGAGAAGGAAACGCTCGATCACACCGAGCTCGCCGAGATTTTCAAGGACGTAAAGAAGATGCCAGAACGACCACAGTGGCTATCGAGCACCAAACGTCCCGTGTCGGCGCTACCTCCCGTGCTCGTGCCGCAGAAGGCGCCGATCGACGCTGGAGTGGTGGATGGCGGCGTGACCTCGGAGCCGGTGAAGAAGGCGCGAGAGCCTCGGCAGCGTAAGCGTCCCGATATCGCCACCGCCTAGTCCCACTGCGCTGTATCCCTCTACGCTCGTAATTGTGAGTATCGATACTGCACGGATCGAAGCTGCCGTGCTCGAGATCCTCGCCGCTATCGGCGAGGATCCGGCCCGGCCTGGCCTCCTCCGCACCCCGCAGCGGATTGCCGAGTCCTA
>JAYTTG010000185.1:0-7395 GCA_043745175.1 Microbacteriaceae bacterium | reverse complement strand
CCTCATCACCGCGGCCGATCCCGCCGAGTGGACTCCATGGCAGAAACGCGATCTCGTGGTCGACACAATAATCGAGTTCTCCCTGGCTGGATCGGTAGGCGGGAGAGAACTGGTTTTGTACTGACACCAGCCGACCACCAAGCACGTGGTCGGCCAACGCGATCTGCGCGACGGTGACGTTTGAGATGCCCGCCATGCGAATTACCCCCTCGTCGAGAAGCTCCCGAATGGCCCCGATCGACTCCTCGTAGGAAACCCCGGGGTCTGGGCGATGAAACTGGTAAAGCCCGATCGCGTCGACACCGAGCCGTGCGCGGGACTCCCGCGCGGCTTTCTTGAGATGGGCGGGAGTGCCGTTGCGATCCCAGGGGCCGCCGTCTCGATAGAGCATCCCTCCCTTCGTGGCGACGAGCACCTCTTCGGTGTGACCCCGCAGTGCTTCGGCGACCAGGAGCTCGTTGTGCCCGGGGCCGTCGGCATCCGTCGTGTAGGCGTCCGCGGTGTCGATGAGGGTAATGCCGACATCCAGGGCGGCATGGATGGTCGCGATCGCCCTCTCGCGATTCGGTCGGCCCGGCAGGGAGAGTGGCATAGCGCCCAGCCCGATGGCGCTGACTTCGACATCGCCGATCCTGCGGTATTTCATGCATGCAGCCTAGATCCCGCGCCTGAATCTGAGCGCACGCGCAGTTTTTCTGCGTTGTTTGTAAAATCCATGTGAACCCCCTTTGTGGGGTAATCGGGCGGGGCTATTGTCACGATTGCGCCTTTTACTTGCGCGGTCATTCTTCATTGGGGAAGGTTTCAGAACTTGGATAATCGCGCGCGCCGGAGGATGTTCTCTCGCAGGACACTCGGCATCGTGGCCACGGCCACCACCGTCATCGCACTCTCGCTCACCGGCGTGTCGACAGCCTCGGCTGCCGATCGCGAGTCCTTCGCTGGATCGGTGCCCAAGTGGGCCACCGCCGCGAACGACGCGGGAGTCACCGCCGCCGACCAGACCGTCGAAGGTGAGATCTACCTGCCGCTGCGCGACCAGGCGGGTGCCGAGGCTCTCGCCACGGCCGCCTCGACGCCCGGTGCCCGCGGATACCGGAAGTTCCTGCCGCCGCAGGCCTGGATCCAGCATTTCTCGCCGACGAAAGCGGACTCGGACGCCGTTGTCGCCTCGCTCACCGCGCAGGGACTCACCATCAGCGCGGTGCCAGCCAGCCGCCAATACGTGGTCTTCCGCGGCACGGCCGCCCAGCTTGGCGCCCTCTTCGCCACCACCCTCCACGACTACACCTACTCCGGACGGGTGCTCTCGGCGCCGTCGAGTGCCCCGTCGGTGCCCGCGGCACTCGCAGGCAAGGTCTCGGGAGTCAGCCTCGACCAGGCCAGGTTGCTCACCCACCCGGACTCGATCAAGCAGGGCGACCTGTCGGCCAGTGGCGCCGATGCGCTCAGCCGCCAGGCCCCGACGCCCTCGGCGATCAGCGCCAAGTGCTCCAACTACACCGGGGAGCACACGGTGACCGCTCCGGCCGCCTACGGCCAGACCACCTTCGGTACCTTCAACTGCGGCTATGTGCCGTCGCAACTGCGCTCCGCCTACGGGGTGGATTCGCTCGCGAAGTCGGGTGTGAACGGTGCCGGCCAAACGGTCGCGATCATCGACGCATACGCCTCGCCGTCTATCGTGAACGACGTGAACACCTACTCGGCGGCGCTCGGTGAACCCAGCCTCACCGCCGCGACCTACTCGCAGATCGTGCCGACTCCGGCCCAGTTCGTCGACCAGGCGGCCTGCGGGTATCCGAGCGGATGGCAGGGAGAGCAGACCCTCGACGTGGAAGCCGTGCACGGTATCGCGACCGGGGCGAAGATCCTCTACGTCGGTGGCACCAACTGCGGTGGCGGACTGGATGTTGCGATGTCGAAGATCCTCGACAACAAACTCGCGAACATCGTGAGCAACAGCTACGGTAACCTCGGCGAGGCCGTCCCGAATGACGTGCTGAAGGGCGCCCAAAACCTGCACATCCAGGCGGCGGGTGAGGGCATCGGGCTCTACTTCTCCAGTGGAGACAGCGGGGACGAGGTCGCGCACCTCGGCTACGCGTCGCCGGACTTCCCGGCATCCTCCCCGTACGTGACGTCGGTGGGAGGCACGAGCCTTGGCATCACCCAAGCTGGCAAGATCGCCTACGAGACCGGATGGGGATCCGCGGGTGACAAGATCAACCCGGCCGGTACCGCCTACCTCTCGCCGCTTCCCGGAAAATTCTTCGGGGGAGCGGGCGGCGGTGCCAGCGCCGTGTTCGCGGCTCCGGCGTACCAGCAAGGCGTTGTTCCGACGTCGCTCTCGCATGGGTTCCGGGTCTCTCCGGACATCGCGGCCCTCGCGGATCCGTACACCGGGTTCTCGGTCGGTATTCGTCCGATCATCGACGATGTCACTCTCGCCGTCGGTGACTTCGCGCGCGAAACCTACGGCGGCACCTCGCTCGCTTCGCCGTTGACCGCCGCCCAGATCGCGATCGTGCAACAGGCCACCCGAACCTCGATCGGATTCGCGAACCCGACGCTCTACGGACTCGACCGTATCTTGCCGTCTTCGTTCCGTGACGTGCAGCCGCAGAACCCCACCAGGGCTCTCGTCTACACGAGCGCCTTCAGCGGTAACAGCTACCTGATCAGCCTCGACAAGGACACGACATTGAAGACCACGCGCCAGTACGACGCAGTGACCGGGATCGGCGGAGTGAGCTTCGAGTTGCTCTCGCTGTTGGCGGCGGGGCGGCACTAGTACGCAATTCGCACACCAAGCGGCCCCGCTTCAGCGGGGCCGCTTGGTGTGCGGGCAAGACGAACTTCGGTGGGCTCCGCCCGGTGCGTAACGCGGACCCCGCAGCATCCACCGCCAATTAGAATTAACGAATGCCCGCCGGAGACCCTTTTTATATCGCGACCCCCATCTTTTATGTGAATGATGTGCCGCACATCGGTCACGCCTACACAGAGGTCGCTGCCGACGTGCTTGCCCGCTGGCACCGCCAGGGTGGCGACGACACCTGGCTGCTCACCGGCACCGACGAACACGGCCAGAAGATCCTGCGCACGGCGGTGGCGAACGACACGACTCCGAAGGAATGGGCAGACCGGCTCGTTACGGACGCCTGGCTGCCGCTGCTTGCGACCATCAACATCGCCAACGACGATTTCATCCGCACCACCGACGAGCGCCACGAGCGTGCCGTCACGATCTTCCTGCAGAAGCTCTACGACGACGGCTTCATCTACTCTGGCGAGTACGAGGGGTACTACTGCGTGGGCTGTGAGGAGTATAAGCAGCTCGACGATCTCATAGAGACGGCGGACGGTGACTTCGCCGGACAGCTGGTGTGCAAGATCCACGGGCGCCCGGTGGAGATCCTCAAAGAGAAGAACTACTTCTTCCGGATGAGCGAATTCCAACAGAAACTACTCGACCTGTACGAGTTGCAGCCCGACTTCATCCAGCCGGAGAGTGTGCGCAACGAGATCATCTCTTTCGTGAAGCAGGGACTCGACGATCTCTCTATTTCGCGGTCGAGCTTCGACTGGGGCATCCAGATTCCCTGGGACCACAGCCACGTGGTGTACGTCTGGTTCGATGCGCTGCTCAACTACATCTCCGCGATCGGCTACGGAATCGATACCGAGAATTTCGAACGACGCTGGCCGGCCGTGCAGCTTGTGGGCAAGGACATCGCTCGTTTCCACGCCGTGATCTGGCCGGCGATGCTGATGGCCGCGGGACTGCCGGTGCCGCGTCGGGTCTTCGGCCACGGCTGGCTCCTCGTCGGCGGCGAGAAGATGTCGAAGTCCAAGCTCACCGGTATTGCGCCCTCGGAAATCACCGACACGTTTGGAGTCGACGCCTTCCGGTACTACTTCATGCGCGCCATCAGCTTCGGGCAGGACGGCTCGTTCAGCTGGGAGGACCTCTCCGCGCGCTACCAGGCGGAGCTCGCCAACGGTTTTGGCAACCTCGCTTCGCGCGTGATCGCGATGGTCACGCGCTATCGCGGGGGAGTCATCCCGACCGACGCCCGGATCACGGCGGTCGACGCGGACATCTTCGCAACCGGCCTGCGCGTGACAGCGGAAGCGGATGCCGCCATCGAGCGCCTCGCCATCCACGAGGCGCTCGCCTCGATCTGGACCCTCGTCGACGAGTTGAACGGCTACATCACCATCCAGGAGCCGTGGGCGCTGTCAAAGGATCCGGTCAACGCAGAGCGGCTCGACGCCGTACTGTTCACGATCGTGCGTGGCCTCGGCACCCTCGCCGTGCTGCTCTCCCCGGTGATGCCGGATGCCGCGGCCAAGCTCTGGACGGCTCTCGGCGGCACCGGAGAGGTGGCCGACCAGAACGTGCGATTCGCTTCCGAGTGGGAGGGCGGCCCCTCGGTCTCTCCGCTTCTGACCTCACTTTTCCCTCGCATCGAACAGCCGGACACTGCAGTCTCGGCCTAACCAGTAAGGACGCCATGCCCCAGGCAGTGAAATTCGACCGGTACGGCGGAAGCGAAGTGCTCGAGCTGGTGGAAGTGGATGCCCGGGTCCCCGAGCGGCGCGAAGTTCAAGTCTTCGTCGTGGCCGCTGCAATCAATCCGGGGGAGATCTCAATCCGGGAGGGCAAGATGCACGAGACCTTTCCCGCCCACTTCCCGGAAGGACAGGGCAGCGACTTTGCCGGGGTTGTCACGGCGGTCGGTGAGGGTGTCGACTTCCCTCGGGTGGGTGACGAGGTCATCGGGTTCTCGGACGGGCGGAATGCGCAGGCAGAGTTCGTGACGATCGATGCCAGCCGAGTCATCCCGAAGCCGCACGCGGTCGAATGGAACGAGGCTGCCAGCCTCTTCATAGCGGGTACCACTGCGCGCGCGTGCATCATTGCGGTCGACGTGCGACCCGGCAACACCGTGGTCGTCGCCGGGGCGGCAGGCGGGGTCGGCATCATCGCAACCCAGCTCGCTGTGCTCGCGGGGGCGGCCGTGGTGGCGACCGCGAGCGAGGAGAACCATGCCTTCCTTCGCAGTCTCGGAGCCATCCCGGTGGCTTACGGAAAAGGCCTGGCCGACCGCATCCGTCGGATCGTTCCGGATGGAGTTGACGCTTTCATCGATGCCCACGGTGATGGCAACGTGCAGGTCGCGGTCGATCTCGGGGTGCCTAAGGACCGCATCAACACGATCGCCGACTTTGCCGCGAAGAAGAAGTTCCGGGTGAAGGCGGAGGGCATGTCGACGGTGGAGCCACGGGAGGTGCTGACCGAGCTGGCGCGGCTTGTCGCGAACGGCGAGCTGAAGATTCCGGTGTACGCGACCTATCCGCTCGACCGGGTGCGGGCCGCCTATGAGCGCCTCGGGGCCCGCCACGGGCTCGGGAAGATCGTGCTCGAAGTGCGGCCAGCCGACTCGGTGTGATCGGTCGGAAGTGACACGGCGGTTAGAATTCAGGCATGCCAGCGATGGAGGATTCTCAGGGCCCGATCCGGCAGCGTGACACCTCGTCGGAACAGGGTAAGGCGCGCGACCTGAGCTATCCGCCACTTCCCTCGGCACTGACGGTGGGCGTCTACGACAATCACACCCACCTCGAGATCGCCGATGGAGACCAGCTTCTCGACTATCGCGAGCAGCTCGACCGTGCCTCGAGCGTCGGCGTGCGCGGTGTTGTCCAGGTGGGCGGGGACCTGGAGACCTCGCGCTGGTCAGCAGAGATGGCGGGTCGGGAGCCGCGGATGCTCGCCGCAGTGGCCATCCACCCGAACGAGGCTCCGCGCTACGAAGCCGCGGGTGAGCTGGATGCCGCGCTCGCCGAGATCGACGAGTTAGCCGGCCGGCCGCGTGTGCGGGCCGTCGGCGAGACCGGACTCGATTTCTTCCGCACCGACGAGAGCGGTCGCGGCGCGCAGTATCGATCTTTCGAGGCGCACATCGCCATCGCCAAGAAGCACGATCTTGCGATGCAGATCCACGACCGGGACGCTCACGCCGAAGTGATCTCGACCCTGCGACGCAATGGTGCGCCGGAGAAGACGGTATTCCACTGTTTCTCCGGAGACGCTGATATGGCCCGCCTCTGCGCCGACAACGGATGGTACCTGTCCTTCGCGGGCACCGTCACGTTCAAGAACGCCGTCAACCTGCGTGATGCGCTGGCCGCGATCCCGCGCAGCCAGATCCTGATCGAAACGGACGCTCCGTTCCTCACGCCCGTGCCCTACCGAGGTCGCCCGAATGCGCCGTACCTCATCCCCACGACGCTGCGCTTCATGGCGGATCACCTCGGAACGGACGTCGCGTTGCTCGCCGCCCAGATCACCTCGAACACTGAGCTGGTCTACGGCACCTGGGATGCGGAGCCGGTCACCCAGGATCTCGGCTCGCCGTATGACGTGGCCATCGACTCGTCCGAGCTCGCGTGAGCCTGCTGGGGCCGGCGGAGATCCGGGACCTCGCCGATCAGCTCGGCATCCAGCCCACCAAGAAGCTCGGCCAGAACTTCGTGATCGATGCCAACACGGTGCGGCGTATCGTCAAGGCGGCGGGAATTGTCCCCGGCCAGAGCGTGGTGGAGGTTGGACCGGGGCTCGGCTCCCTCACCCTCGGATTGCTCGAGACCGGAGCATCCGTGGTCGCCATAGAGATCGACAATCGCCTCGCGACGCAGCTGCCGGTCACCGTCGAACTGTTCCAGCCGGGCGCTCCGCTCACCGTGATCACGCAGGATGCGATGACCATCACCGAACTCCCCGGCTGCCCGACGAGCCTCGTTGCGAACCTGCCCTACAACATCTCGGTGCCGGTGCTGCTGCACTTCCTCGAGCACTTTGCGAGCCTGCAGGCGGGCCTCGTGATGGTGCAGGCCGAGGTGGGACAGCGCATCGCCGCCGACCCCGGTTCGAAGATCTATGGAAGCCCGAGCGTCAAGTCGGCCTGGTATGGAAAGTGGCGCACGGCCGGCCAGGTGAGCCGGCAGGTGTTCTGGCCGGTGCCGAACGTCGACTCGATTCTCGTGCGATTCGACCGAGGCGAACTCCCCGGCACCGAGGCCGAGCGCGTCGCGACCTTCGCGCTGGTGGATGCCGCCTTCCAGCAGCGACGCAAGATGCTGCGGCAGTCGCTCTCGGTGGTGCTCGGGGGCAGCGCCGCGGCATCCGCTCGCCTCCAAGCTGCCGGCGTGGCTCCGACCGCCCGCGGCGAAGAGCTGACCGTGGCCGACTTCCTCGCGATCGCTCGAGCCGCGGCGTAAAGCAGGCTGCGAGGGTTCGGCTAGGTTGGTCTAATGACCTCCGCGGCCGCTCCGAAGGTGGTGCACGCACGGGCACCGGGCAAGATCAACGTGTTCCTCAAGGTC
>JAYTTG010000184.1:0-2032 GCA_043745175.1 Microbacteriaceae bacterium | reverse complement strand
GGATCGCGGATCGTGGCGACGGCTTCCTGGATCGCCAGCTGTTTGACGAGCTGCTGCTCGATGGTCGATGCGCCCTGCAAGTCGTTGCCGGTGAGGTTGTTTACCGCGGCGCGCGTGATTCCGGCGAGGTCGACGCCGCCATGGTGGTAGTAGCGTACGTCCTCTGCGGCGACCAGGGCATCCTTGGCGAAGGGAGACACCGCATCCCAGTCCACTTCCTGGCGATTCTGGTCATAGATTTGCGCGAAGGGCACCTGTTCGCCGCCGCGGAGTCCGTAGAGGATGTTGCGTTGAGACTGGTTATCGATCTTGACGTAGTCGGGTAGATTCTCGAACAGGCCGGCCGCGTTGTTCGTAACCTGGCTGGTGGCGACGATCGCGGGTGCGGTGAGCGCGACGACCAGCACAGCTGCAAGCGCACTGAAACCCAAGAGTCCGAGGACCGATCGAAGCAGACTTGCGAGCTTTGCTTCCGGCACGGTCACCCTCTCGATTCAACTGTCGCGGGAAATCCCAGCCTAACCCGGCGACTCTGTACGGACGTCGGCCAGGTGGAGGTGGGCGCGTTGGCGGTCACTTCGAGGTCGGGGTGGGGTTCAGCTGAGTGGTTCGCCGAGGCTGGTGTTGCCCGGTCGAGTCGTATGGGAGGACGCGATAACTGCACCGATGCTCGCGGCGATCACGAGGCCGATCGCCGCGAAGGCTACTCCGGTGAATTTTTGGCCGAGGATCAGGAACCCGGCTGCCGTCGCGATCGCTGGCGAAAGGCTCATCAGGATCGAGAAGGTTGCCGATGGTAGCCGGCGCAGGGCGATCAGTTCGAGGGTGTAGGGAATGGTCGATGACAGCACGGCGACGGCCGCTCCGAGCAGCAGAATCCTGGGCTGGAAGATCACCGGACCGGCGTTCGCGATGCCGAACGGCACGGTGATCACGGCTCCGATAGTCATCGCCACGGCGAGCCCGTCCAGACGGGGGAACCGTGCCCCTGTGCGGGCGGAGAGCAGGATGTAGCCCGCCCACATCGCCGCCGCGCCAAACGCGAAGGCGACGCCCACCGGATCCAGATCACCGAAGCTACCCTCGCTGAGGATCACCACGCCGACGAAGGCGAGCACCGCCCACAGCCAGCTCGATGCCCGGCGGCTGATCACGACCGAAAGCACCAGGGGTCCGAGCACTTCGATCGTGATGGTGGCCCCGAGCGGTACCCGGGCGAGCGCCTCGTAGAAGACGGCGTTCAACAGGGCAAGCGTGATCCCGAAGGCGATCACGGTGAGCCAGTCGTTCCGACCGTGTCCGCGCAGTGTCGGCCGGGCTATGGCGAGCAGCACGATTGCGGAGAACGCGAGTCGCAGCGAAACCATGCCGATCGTGCCCACCGAGGGGAAGAGCAACACGGCGAAGGAGGCTCCGACCTCCTGGCAGATGAGGCCGATCGCTACGAGCCCGACCGCTCCGAACGGGCGTGCCGCCCTGGGGGAGGCGGATGCGGTGGTCATCCTGCAACGCTAGAGCAGGACCACCCACCCGCCGCGCGCCGATACCCCAGTAGAGCGACCGGTACACCGAAACGGAGCCAGTGGCCGCTCATCATGGCCAGGTCCATCGAGATGCTGGCGGATAAGTTCGGGATATTTGCCGGTCACGTGCGACCTATGCCGTCGGCTCCCCACTTCTTGTGGCGTTATGAGCCCACGGGCATTGCGGCACCGGGGCTGCGGAGGTCTTCGGCGAAGATGAGCATGTTCTGGGTCGATCGTGCAAGCCGTCCATGGTCGTGATGACGGAGGTGTTGCCGACCCGGAGCGCATCGAGCGCGCCATCGAAGTTCGTCGGTGATGTTCGAGTGCCGGAGTAGCCGTGGTCGGCGTTCAGGTCGTCGCGGCGGACGCCCATGGCGAGAATATCGACTTCTTTTCGGACGATGGATCGTTGGGGCGTAGAGACGCGTACCCAGCCGATCAGCTTTGTCGCTCTGCTCCCGCGGTGTCAAGTGACCGACGGCAAGGGCGTCGATACGGGCAGGAGG
>JAYTTG010000183.1:0-2037 GCA_043745175.1 Microbacteriaceae bacterium | reverse complement strand
TCGCTGCTCAACCGCGTGACGCTGCAGACCGCTCTCGTGCAGGTGTCGAAGAGTGATCCCTTCGTGCCGGTGATCTTCTCCCTGCTCGCGCTCACGTTCGCGTTTGTGCTTCTGTTGCTCATCGGTCGCCTCGCGTCGGACCGACGCACTCGGCGCACCCGACCCGCTCGCCTCGAAAAGAAGGCCCCATGATCCCCTCTCCGACCACCGGCGCAACCGTCGAACTCATCGATGTCGTCAAGGACTATGCCGGGCATCGTGCCCTCACGGGAGTGAGTCTCAGTGTGCGACCGGGTGAGTTCGTCGCGTTGCTCGGCCCATCCGGCTGCGGCAAGACCACCGTCCTTCGCGCGCTGTCCGGTCTCGAGCAGGTGAACGGCGGAAGCATCCTGATCGATGGGGTCGACGTGGTCGACGTGCCGGTGAACAAGCGTGACATCGGCATGGTCTTCCAGTCCTACTCGCTCTTTCCCCACCTCACGTCGATAGAGAACGTGGAGTTTGGGCTTCGGATGCGCAAAGTGCCGACTGCGGACCGCCGCTCTCGCGCCGCGGAGGCACTCGAGCTCGTGGGTCTCGGTAGCCTCGCCGGGCGTTATGCGCATCAGCTCTCCGGCGGACAGCAACAGCGAATCGCCCTCGCCAGGGCGCTGGTCACCCGTCCGCGGGTGCTGTTGCTCGACGAGCCGCTCTCGGCGCTCGATGCGAAGGTGCGGGTGCAACTGCGTGATGAGATTCGCCGCATACAGACCGACCTCGGCATCACGACGCTCTTTGTCACCCACGACCAGGAGGAGGCGCTGGCCGTAGCCGATCGGGTCGCAGTGATGCGTGACGGCAACATCGAGCAGATCGGCACTCCGGAGGAGCTCTATACGACCCCGACCACCGGCTTCGTGGCCGCATTCGTTGGCCTCAGCAACCGGATGCCCGCCACCCTGGCGAGCGGACGTGTCACCCTCTACGGCGAGACTCTGTCGGTGCTCGGTTCCCCGCCGGCGAACGGTCCGGTGCTGGCCTTCGTCCGACCGGAAGACCTGCTCCTGGTCGGCGCCGGCACCCAGGGGAGCATTCCCGCGGTCGTCGTAGCCACGAGCTTTCTGGGCTCTCTGCGACGCACCCAACTCAGGCTGGCGGACGATACTCTCGTGTCGGTTCAGCACGACGTTTCGGAGCATCCGCAACCCGGAGAGAGCGTCGCCCTCCGACTGCGCGGAAATGCCGTATCCGTGAGTGCTACGGACGCCTGAGACGCATTCCCTTCACTGCATGTACACCGGCATAGACTGACCCGATGACGTTCGGACGACGCAGGCCCATGCCGGCACCGATCGCTGCGGTTGAGGCCACCGCGGCGAAGCAACAGGCCGATGCGGCCCTCCCCGTCGGCATTCGGATCGCGGGGGCCTGGTCCTGGCGAGCACTCGTGATCGCCGCTGTCGTCGCCCTGTTCATCTACCTCGTGATCACCCTGCGCGAGATCGTTGTGCCGTTCATGGTCGCTGTCCTCCTCGCGGCATTATTGGTACCCCTCGTGAAGTTCCTGATGCGGAATCGCTGGCCCAAGTGGCTCGCCGTTGCGCTCGCCGAGATCGGGATCATTGCGGTCGTCGCGGGCCTCGTGGTGCTGGTGGTGCTCCAGGTGCGAAGCGGATTCCCCGACCTGCAAAAGCAGAGTATCGAGGCCTATGCCAACTTCAAGCAGTACCTTCTCGTTTCCCCGCTTCACCTCACTGAATCCGACATCAACGGCTACCTCGGGCAAGCCGGGGCGGCGCTTCAGAAAGACAACCGGGCTCTGGTCTCGGGAGCGGTGACCTTCGGAGCAACGGCGGGTCACGTACTGGCCGGGATGTTGCTGACACTTTTCGCCACGCTCTTCATGCTCATCGACGGAAAGGGTATCTGGGCCTGGGTGGTGCGCCTGTTCCCGAAGAGGGCGCGGCTGGCCGTCGACGGGTCCGGGCGGGCCGGATGGGTCACGCTCACCAACTTCGTGCGCGTGCAGATCTTCGTCGCCTTTGTCGACGCCGTCGG
>JAYTTG010000182.1:0-2040 GCA_043745175.1 Microbacteriaceae bacterium | reverse complement strand
CGACTTTGTCGGTTCCTGCTGTCGATGGTCAGTCGACTGGGACGGGGTCGACTGGGGTCTAGTCGGTCGACGCGACCACGAAGACCTCGCCACCCGAGTAGCGGATGACCGTGCCATCGTCGAGCTCGACGACCGGGTTGCCCTCGAGCCAGGTGAGAGTCCACCGCAGCAGGCTCGTGTCGATCCCTTCGAGCTCGGCTTCGATCGTCTTTACGGCGTCAACGACGAGCTGCGGCAGGCGGGCCGGAGTCTCTGCTCCCACAGCCCAGCGTGTTCCCATCTGCATGATCAACCCTCCATCGATGGTGTGACGACATCGGCGAGGACGACGTTGCCTACGGTGATCCCGGGTGCCTCGATAAAGTCGATAGTGGCGATACGACCTACGTCCCGAAGGTCGTCGAGGGCGAGTTGCAGCTGCGCCGGCCCGCTGATGGATGCCGACGTGACATCCGCCTTCTGCGAGGCCTTTGCGTCGGTCTTCGCCCCGCGGATGCCGATGAGCGCCTCACCGACGAGAGCCAGCAGCCCGGTGGGCTGGGCAGCGGTCGGGGCGGTGGGCCATTCCGTGACGTGCACCGATCCGTCGTGGGTCCACGACCACACCTCTTCGGTCGCGAAGGGGATGAATGGTGCGAACAGGCGCAGCATCACCTCCAGCGCCGTGCGAAGCGCGATGACTGCTGAGGCCTGGCCCTCCGGCGAATCGGTCGAGTAGACCCGCTCCTTCACCAACTCGAGGTAGTCGTCGCAGAAAGTCCAGAAGAATTTCTCGGTGACCTCGAGCGCCTTCGCATGATCGAAGGAATCGAAGGCTGCGGTCGCCGTTGCGACGACGGTCGATAGCTCGGCGAGCATGTCGATATCGAGGGGGTTGGCGACACAATCAGCCGGTGCTTGTGCCGGAGTGCCAGCCGGCGCTTCTGCCGGCGACGGAAACCCGTAGACAAACTTGGCGGCGTTCAGCACTTTGATCGCGAGGCGTCGACCGATCTTGATCTGCTTGGTGTTCTGCGGGTCGAAAGCCGCGTCCGTGCCGAGCCGGCTCGAGGCCGCCCAGTAGCGCACGGCGTCCGATCCGTGTTCGTCGAGCATGCCCGCAGGGGTGACGACGTTTCCCTTGGACTTCGACATCTTCTTACGGTCGGGATCCACGACAAAACCAGAAATACCGGCGTTCTTCCACGGCACAGTGCCGTTTTCGAGTTCGGCGCGCAGTATCGTGGAAAAGAGCCAGGTGCGAATGATGTCCTGGCCCTGGGAGCGAAGTGAATAGGGGAACACGAGGTCGAAGAGCTCCGGATCCCGCTCCCAGCCACCCGCAATCTGCGGGGTGAGCGAGGAAGTGGCCCAGGTGTCCATGATGTCGACTTCGCCGATGAAACCGCCGGGCATGCCGCGCTGACTCTCGTCGAATCCGGGGGCGGGAGCGGATGCCGGATCCACAGGGAGTGCATCCTCCCTCGGCACGACGACCGCGCCCTTTTCGCCCTCGGCATCCAGTTCGTACCAGACCGGGATGGGCACGCCGAAGAATCGCTGGCGGGAGATGAGCCAGTCGCCGGTGAGGCCGTTGACCCAGTTGTCGTAACGCACGCGCATGAAGTCGGGGGTGAAATTGACCTCGCGGCCACGCTCGAGCAGGGTGTCGCGCAGTGCGTCGTCGCGGGCGCCGTTGCGGATGTACCACTGGCGGGTCGACACGATCTCGAGCGGTTTGTCGCCTTTTTCGAAGAACTTGACCGCGTGCATCATCGGTTTCGGGTCACCGATCATCTCGCCACTGGCCCTCAGCAGCTCCACGGTCTTCGCCTTCGCGCTGAAGACCGTCTTGCCCGCCAGCTCGGCGTAGGCCGCGAGCGGACCGTCGCCGGTGATCGCCTCGGGCGCATCCGCCACGATGCGTCCATCGCGGCCGATAATGGTGCGGTTCGGCAGGTCGAGCTCGCGCCACCAGACCACGTCGGTCACGTCACCAAAGGTGCACACCATCGCGATGCCCGAACCCTTGTCTTTCTGGGCGAGGTGGTGCGCACGCAC
>JAYTTG010000181.1:0-7445 GCA_043745175.1 Microbacteriaceae bacterium | reverse complement strand
GCGCCGTAATTCTGAAAAACGGTCTTCGCTTTCGACCCCGCGCATCTCAAGGCAGCTCCCTAGGGTAGCTACGAGCTGCTCGGCGCGGACATCAGAGGGATCTTCGGACCTAATCTCTTGCAGCAAATCGCCCCACATAGCCAAGAGCGTTATGTCAGTGGTCATCGTGAGCCGCAGATCGCAGAAGACCCGCGCCACTAATTGCTGGTCAGCGAACGTTGGCTCTCCCTGCCGAACAAGATCTCGCATTACTTTCTTGGCGAGACGGAGGGGCTGTGCGACAGCCTTCCGCGTGCTCGGCCCGATGAGCCTGTAACTCGCTTCCACCTCGGCCGCCAGGCTGCGGCGGTTCAAGCTCCACCGCTCCGGCGACCGGCTTGCTTTCAACCACTCGTCGATCTCTTCGAGGAGGTCCTTCATTGGTAACGCGTTCCCGCGCCGCACACGCCGGGAAAGTAGCGAGTCCAGTGAGTTCAGCCAGCTAGGCACGAGCGCAGTGTTCATACCTCAGTATTGGCCAACAAGCCCAGCCAGCGTCTTTGCGCGGAGTATAGAAATTGGAACGGCAACATGGCACCCCATGCGGCCGGGCCGCGACGGTCGACAGGTCTCGTAACCCTATAGCTGTGGATCGTCTCTCGTTGGGTGTTGAACTTAGCTTTTGAGTAGCGCGGTTCTAGGGCTGATGATTCTCATAGCTACGTATCCCACGTGGACCGCTGAATTTTGGCAGGCGAAGCGAGTTGCGAGACAAGGTTCCGCTGGGGTGGGGTAAGCCGGCGCGCTTGCTTGCAGAGCATTCACTGCTGGAACGTTGAGGCGCCTCGACGACGGTGCCCGCGTGAGCTTTGAAGACTTGTCCGCAGCGCTGCAAGATAGCCCGCTGCGTAATCTGGCCCTGTGTAAGCCGGACCTCGTCTGTATCGGAAGCCTTCACGTTACCGAGAGACTCGGGCCAGGACACCGCTCGCAAGTCCACTTACTCGGTGCCGAAATCTCGCGTTCGCCCAGCGAAAAGTTTTGAACCAAATGAGCACAGTCTTGATTTGAGTGAGAACTGACAACTGAGATCAATTTGCTGAGAAAAATATCACGTTGATTGAGAATCGACATGGAGCGAGCGACGGGAATCGAACCCGCACTACCTGCTTGGGAAGCAGGAGTTCTGCCATTGAACTACGCTCGCATGGCCACAAAGCGGCCCACGTGAATACTAGCAACGTCGGTTTCGGTAGGCTCTGTGCATGCTGCTCTCGGACCGCGATATCAAACTCGAACTCGACTCCGGACGCATCGGTCTCGAGCCCTACGAACCGGCGATGATCCAGCCATCGAGCATCGATGTGAGGCTCGACCGTTTCTTCCGGCTGTTCGACAACCACAAGTATCCGTTTATCGACCCGGCCGTCGACCAGCCCGACCTCACCCGGCTCGTCGAGGCGGCATCCGACCAGCCGTTCATCCTGCACCCGGGAGAGTTCGTGCTCGGCTCCACCTACGAGCTCGTGACACTTCCGGATGACATCGCAGCCCGTCTCGAAGGCAAGAGCTCGCTCGGTCGGCTCGGCCTTCTCACGCACTCGACCGCGGGCTTCGTCGACCCGGGATTCAGCGGTCACGTCACGCTCGAGCTGTCGAACGTCGCGACCCTCCCGATCAAGCTCTGGCCCGGGATGAAGATCGGACAGCTCTGCTTCATCCGATTGACTTCGCCGGCCGAGAAGCCCTACGGCTCGGCCGAGTACTCTTCGCGCTATCAGGGACAGCGTGGACCGACGGCCTCGCGGTCCTTCCAGAACTTCCACCGCACCGACATCTCGCGCGACGAGAGCCTGCTGGATTGACCTCGAGCTGGACCGGCGCGGCTTTGGAGGCGGGCGCGCCACTCGAGCAGGGACCCAGCTACGCGCCGAGCTGCTCCAGCTGCCAGCCAAGCCACGGGCTGAACGCGAACGGGGCCGCAATAACGGCCCGTCGCAGCGCATGCGGGTCGAGCCAGGCGTACTCCGAAACTTCTTCCGGGTTCTGCTCCACGACGTCCTTCGTCACGGCGCGGTAGACCGGGCAGATCTCGTTCTCCACGATGCCTGAGGCGTCGACCGCGCGGTACCGGAAGTCGGGTAGCACGACCTCGAGGTCGGTCACCGTGATACCGAGTTCTAAAGCGGCTCGGCGGATGATGGAATCCGTCAGCGACTCGCCGGGAAAAGGATGCCCGCAAAAGGAGTTTGTCCAAACACCCGGCCAAGTGAGCTTCGACAGCGCGCGACGGGTGACAAGCACGCGTCCCTCTGAGTCGTAGACGTGGCAGGAGAATGCGAGGTGAAGAGGGGTGGAGAGGCCGTGTACGGAGAATTTCTCAGCCTCACCGATAGGCTCTCCTGCGTCATTCAGAAGTACGACGAGCTCTGCACGACTGTGCACAGGCCCTGTGCTGCTTTCCATGTGTGTCCGTTACCCTGAAGAGGTGACCGGCCAGAACCTGAGGACTCCCGTGAAAGGGAGCGGATGTCGGGAAGCGGCCGTGCTGAAGCGTCGCTCCAGCCTAACCTCCGCAGCTACGGGTGGGACCGCACAATGACTAACCACAGCAACCGTCCTGCCACCGACTCCACCCTGTACGACCGGGTCGCGGAGGAGACGGCGAGCGTCGTCATCCGCCGCTACTCCACTTCCTTCGGGCTAGCCTCCCGCCTCCTCGCGCCGCCGATCCGCCGCCACGTCGAAAACATCTACGCGCTCGTACGGGTGGCCGACGAGGTCGTGGACGGAGGAGCAGCGGATGCCGGGCTCGATCCGCTCGAAGCGGCCCGCGTGCTCAACGACTTCGAACGCGACACCGAGGCGGCGCTCGACTCGGGGTACAGCACCAACTTCGTAATCCACGCCTTCGCGCGAAGCGCCCGCGCTACAGGCTTCGGCCGCGAGCTCACCCAGCCCTTCTTCGAGTCGATGCGCATGGATCTGGTGCAGATCGAGCACGATGCCCAAAGTTTTGAAACCTATGTCTACGGATCAGCGGAAGTCGTCGGCCTCATGTGCCTCGGGACCTTCCTGAAGGGGATGCCCGTTTCGCCGCCAGAACTCGCCCGGTTCGAGCACGGCGCTCGCAAGCTCGGTGCGGCGTTCCAGAAGATCAACTTTTTGCGCGACCTGTCAGCCGACTTCGAGACGCTCGGTCGCAGCTACTTTCCCGGCGTGAGTGTCGACACGTTCAGCGAAGCGGACAAGACCCGACTACTCGACGACATCGACGCTGATCTGCGCGACTCGGCGTCGGTGGTGCCACTGCTTCCGGTCACCTCGCGACGAGCCGTCGCTCTCGCCCAGGGGCTCTTCACCGAGCTCGCGGTGCGCCTGCGGGCGACTCCAGCGGATCGGCTCGTGCACACCCGCGTTCGGGTTCCGAACCCGGTGAAGCTCCGCATTGCGGCTGGCGCTCTGGCCGGTCGCACACCCCGATCCACTCTCTCCATCACCAGTAGGACAAGACCGAAAGCAGCATCATGAGCAACATCGTCGTCATCGGCGGAGGAATCGCCGGACTGGCGTCCGCGGCCCTACTCGCGAAAGACGGACACGAGGTTACGGTGCTCGAGGGCCGTTCGAGTGTCGGCGGTCGCGTCGGCTCCTGGGAGCGCGACGGCTTCCGATTCGATACCGGACCAAGCTGGTACCTGATGCCGGAGGTATTCGATCACTTTTTCCGCCTGCTCGGGACGACCGCGGAGGAACAGCTGCGGTTGGTAACTCTCGATCCCGGTTACCGGGTGCTGTTCGAGGGCGTGGCTGAGCCGATCGACATCACCGCGAGCCGCGAAGAGAACCTCGAGCTGTTCGACCGTATCGAGCCGGGATCCCGTCGCCGCATGGAAAAGTACCTCGATTCTGCGCGCGATGTTTATGAGATCGCAAAGAAGCGATTTCTTTATACGAGCTTCGCTGACATCCGTCCGCTATTGCGAAAGGATGTGCTCTCGCGCACCGGCAGGCTGGTCTCGCTGTTGCTCACCCCGCTCGCCACGCTGGTGCGCCGCACGGTGAAGGATGCGCGGCTGCAGCAGATCCTCGGCTACCCCGCCGTCTTCCTTGGTTCATCGCCATATATCGCTCCAAGCATGTACCACCTGATGAGTCACCTCGATCTGGAAGGGGGAGTGCTGTATCCGATGGGTGGATTCACCGAACTCATCGCCCGCATCGAAGCGCTCGCCGAGGCCCAGGGGGCGACCGTCATCACCGACTCACCCGTCACTGCGATCAATTCGCGGGACGGCGCAGTCACCGGAGTCGACTACACGGATGCCGCGGGCAAGACCCGCACGCTCGTGGCCGACATCGTGGTCTCGGCCGCCGACCTGCACCACACTGAGACGGCACTGCTTCCGCCTGCGTTGCAGACCTTCCCACAGGAGTATTGGAATCGAAAACTAGCCGGACCGAGTGCTTTGCTCATCTATCTGGGAGTGAAGGGCGAGCTGCCCCAGCTCGAGCACCACACCCTGTTCTTCGCCCGCGATTGGAAGGATGGCTTCGAGAAGATCTTCGGCGAGAATCCGTCCATTCCTGATCCCGCATCCATCTATGTTTGCAAGCCGAGCGGTATCGATCGCTCCACCGCCCCGGCGGGGTATGAGAATCTCTTCGTGCTCGTGCCCATCCCGGCCGACCCCACGATCGGGAAGGGAGATGTCGACGGCGACGGCGACACCCGCATCGAGACCCTCGCCGATCGGGTGATCTCGCAGATCTCGGTCTGGGCGGGTATTCCGGATCTCGCATCGCGCATCACGCTGCGTCGCACCCTCGGCCCGGGCGACTTCGCGAGTGACCTCAACTCGTGGCGCGGCACCGCTCTCGGTCCCGCACACACTCTCGCGCAGAGCGCCATGTTCCGGTCCGGAAATAAGAGCAGAAAGGTTGAGGGGTTGTTCTACTCTGGCGGCTCCACGATTCCCGGAATCGGACTGCCGATGTGCCTCATCAGCGCCGAGGTTGTTCTCAAGCGTATTCGCGGGGACCGCTCGACCGAACCACTCGCCGAGCCCCTTCAGCGCACGCTTCCCTGATGGCGGTGCTGTACCTTGCCACGCTGGCCGTGGCCCTCACCGGCATGGTGATGCTCGACCGGCGATTCCGCCTGTTCTTCTGGCGTGACGCCCGCCGGGCGGCGATCGTGCTCCTCGCGGGGCTGGTCTTCTTCGTGGCCTGGGATCTCTCGGGCATCGGCCTCGGGATCTTCTTCCGCGGGGAGACCTCGTTCATGACCGGCCTGGTCCTGTCACCCGAATTTCCATTGGAAGAGCTCTTCTTCCTCACGCTGCTCTGCTACCTCACGATGAACCTGTTTGGCTTTCTCTCCCGGAGGGCGACCGGGTCGTCCGCGTCCGTATCGAGGCGTGGTACCGGGGGCGGGGCCCGGTGAATTACTGGCAACTGAACGTAATCTTCCTCGCCGCGGTGGCGGTGACCGGATGCTTCGCGCTCGCCAAATCCCGCCGTGCGATGCCCTGGCTGCCGATCGTCGGTGCCCTCGGTATCCTCCTGCTCGTGACGGCGGTGTTCGACAACGTGATGATCGGGGTCGGCCTGGTCGGCTATCACTCGACGAAGATCAGTGGGCTATTCATCGGAATCGCGCCGCTGGAGGACTTCGCCTACGCGGTGGCCGCCGCAGTACTGCTTCCGTCGTTGTGGCTGCTGCTGCCCGGGAGGTCTCGTGAGGAATCTTAGGAGCCTGTTCGTATCATCCCGGCCCCTGAGCTGGGTGAATACCGCCTTCCCTTTTGCGGCGGCCTACTTCATGTCCACCCGACAGATCGACGCGGTCTTCATCGTCGGCACCATCTACTTCCTCATCCCGTACAACCTCGCGATGTACGGCATCAATGACGTGTTCGACTACGAGTCTGACCTGCGCAATCCGCGCAAGGGCGGGGTCGAGGGCGCACTTCTCCATCCGAGCGTGCATCGACTCACCCTGCGTGCGGCGGTCATTCTCAATGTGCCATTCCTCGTTTTTCTCATCGTGGTGGGCAATCCGCTGTCGTGGTTCGTCCTTGCCATCAGCGTCTTCGCGGTGATTGCCTACTCCGCCCCCGGCCTGCGGTTCAAAGAACGGCCCTTCATCGACTCGCTCACGTCGAGCACCCATTTCGTGTCGCCGGCCATTTATGGATTCGTACTCGCGGCGGTGGTGTTCACGCCCGCGCTGTGGGCGCTGCTCGCGGCGTTCTTTCTCTGGGGCATCGCCTCCCACGCGTTCGGGGCCGTGCAGGACATCGTGGCCGACCGCGACGGCGGAATCTCGTCCATCGCCACCGTGATCGGCGGCCGCGCGACGGTGCGCCTGGCCTTTTTCGCCTATTTGCTGGGGGGCATCCTGCTGCTCTTCACGCGTTTCCCCGGACCATTCGCGGCGATACTGGTGCTGCCCTACGCGGTGACTGTGATGCCGTTCTGGAATATCACGGATGCCGACGCCGAGACCGCGAACCGGGGCTGGAGGCGGTTTCTTGCCATCAATTTTGCGGTCGGATTCCTCGTCACGATGCTCCTGATCTGGTACGGGATCCTCACCGCGGGCTGTGTCGGCGGCACCGCCCGCTCTTTGGGATCGAACATTCCCCTGCCCATTGTGGAGGCCGGGATAGGGCAGTCGCGGGACTTCGTCGGCTGTCGTTAGGGAGGTTCGGAGCGTGTTGCCGGAACGCTGAAGGATGCCGGGGCGCTGGGGGCGCGGTCGCACCGCGGGGCGCGGTCGCACCGGCGCGCCGGGGCGCGGTGGCACTGGGTCCGCGAGTGCTCGTGGCGGGCAAAACTCCTCGCGGCGGGAGTCGTAACTCCCTCCCGAAGGCTTCGCTCTCTCCGGGAGTTGGCATTTCCCCCGCCGCGACAATGGGGCCGACCCCTGCACAGCCTTCGACGCGAACCGCGCGCGCGATCGTCAGCAATGTGCCCGAACGGAGGACGGCATGGCTGACGAATCGCAGCATGGTCCGGTATCCGACCGGCACTGTTGGCATACCGCGCGCGTCAGCGCTCACCATGCAGCTAATACACTCGGGATTGAGCACCGCTCGCCGGTCGGATGGAGTTGAATTTCTTGTTGCGCGACCATCTTGAGGGGGTCTGATGCGAAAGGCCGCCACGGTCTATGACGTTGCCGCCCATGCCGGAGTGTCGATCGCGACTGTCTCGCGGGTTTTTCGTCGTCCTGCGGATGTACGCGCATCCACCCGTGAAAACGTGTTCGCCTCGGTGCGTGCGCTCGGCTATGTGCCGAATGCCAGCGCCCGTGGCCTCGCTGCCCGGCGCACCGGCGTGCTCGGCCTCTACTTTCCCGACTTCGACGCGGTAGAGGATGCCGACGACGACCCCATCGCCGATGTGGGCGGTGCCGACGACGACCCCGTCGCCGATGTGGGCGATGCCGACGACGACCC